>CAZMHL010000140.1:0-5276 GCA_964566065.1 uncultured Eubacteriales bacterium | reverse complement strand
ATCGAACGAAGTGAGATTATATCGAATTTGTGTTAGCAAATATATCGCACGAGCGTGAGCGAGTATATCGCTAATAAAACTAAAACATCTCTATGGTTCGGCTTTCCCATAAAAAACAGACACCTGATGGTGTCTTTTTTTTATGCCTGAAAGGAGGAATTGAACCTTAAGAAGGCAAAAGCTATCAGAAAAAGCTGCCTGTTGCAGAGAATCGAAAACAAATTGACGCCGCAGTCGGCAAAATGTATCATATTTGCACCTTTATGTCAATATAAAAGTGCAAAATATGCACTTGGGGTTTTGGTTGAGGTGCAAATACTGTACCTTGGGCATATACAGGCTTATTATTTACAACACCATTCTGAAAAATGTATTTAAAAGGTTCATTTGAAATTTGCTCCCATATTTATTGACTTTAAATTAGGGATTTGGTACAATAGCGGTGATGTGAGAATTTTCTCAAAGAGGTGTGTAATTATGGCAAAAATTAATGTTGATATTACAAAAAAGGTTGGTAAAATTAAGCCTATGCACGGAGGCGGTCAGCCGCCCCTTTCGGGAACAAGAAAACAGCCTTATTTTCATTATCTGACAGAAGCGGGAATTCCTTATTCAAGGCTTCACGATGTAGACGGTGCTTTCGGCGGAGGCAAATATGTGGATATTCCCAATATTTTCAGGGACTTTGATGCAGATGAAAACGCTCCCGAAAGCTACGATTTCACATTTACCGATTATCTTCTCAAAGAGCTTGATGAGGCAAAGGTTGAGCCTTATTTCCGCCTCGGCATAACCATTGAAAACTGGTGGAACATAAAAACCTACCGCACACAGCCACCAAAGGATTTTGCCAAGTGGGCAAGAATTTGTGAGCACGTTATTGCCCATTATACAAAAGGGTGGGCGAACGGTTTTTACTACGACATTAAATACTGGGAAATCTGGAACGAGCCTGAAGGTGAAGCACTTTGGGCAGGTAGTGCAGAGCAGTTTTACGAGCTTTACGATGTTGCCGCAAAGCATCTTAAAAAATGCTTCCCCGAAATTTCAATCGGCGGTTATTCAAGCTGGGGCTTCAGGGCAATTTTTAATCCCGACAAAGAGAATGGTACGGGATTTGAAGCGGAATGTTTAAGATTTTTCCTTGACTTTATGAAATACATAAAAGAGCATAATTCACCCATTGACTTTTTCTCCTGGCACAGCTATTTTAAAACCAAAAGAACAATTGAAATGGACAGATATATCCGCAAGAAGCTGAACGAATTCGGATATGATGATACAGAAATTCATTTAAATGAATGGAATCCATGTTTCAACGAGTACGGAACCGCTCACCACAGTGCAGAAATAGCAGGTACTATGATTGCAATGCAGAATGGCTTTGAGGATGTTATGTGTATTTACGATATGCGCATCAACACCGCTCCTTACTGTCCTTTATTTGACATTAAAACAAAAAAGCCTATTCAGGGATATTATGCTTTTGTTGCATTCAACGAGCTTTACAAACTGAAAAATCAGGTTGAGATTGAATGCGACACGGAAGACCTTTATGTTCTTGCCGCATCCGACGGAAATAAAAATGCAATGCTTATTTCAAATCTTACCGAAGAAGAACAGCCTCTTGAATTTGAGGGCGTTGACCTTGAAAATGCAAGTTATCATATTATAGACAACGAAAGACTTTTGTCCTGGGCTCCCAATGCAGACAAAATTGAAAATAACGGAGTGATTTTAATACAATGGTAGCTTCAGAATAAACAAGAGGTGTAAATAATGAATATATTAAACGGCAAAAAAATAATTTTTATAGGAAATTCTTTTACATACTACGGTAAAACGGTAATTTTCAAGGATTATTCGGTTCTTGATCAGGAATCAAGAAATAATGACAATGGTTATTTTTATCAGCTTTGTAAATTAAACGGAGCGGATGTAAGCGTTACAAACTGGACCTTTGGTGCTCACGCATTAAGAGATACCTTCGGAAGCTGTTGTGAAGCGAAAAAGCCCTGCGCAGGAGTTAACCATTTCAGTTATCTTAAGGATAAGTTTTATGACTACGTTGCAATTCAGGAGAGCTCACGAGGTATAGGTGACAGAATTGTTGATGACGTTAAAGGCATAATGGAAATTTTCAGGAAAGAAAATCCAAACGTTAAGTTTATTTATCTTGTTCACGAAAATTATCACACGAAAAACAGAACCGAAATTCTTGAAAAAACAAAGGAAATCGAAAAGCTTGGTGCAATTGTTGTTGACTGGGGACAGCTTGTTTATGACCTTATAAATCACAACGCGGAAATCGAAAATACAGAATACGAATACAACAAAAATACTTTTGTAATCACCAAAAGCGAAAAGGACGGCTTCCACGAGAATATGCTTGCAGGGTATATAACAACCTTAATGACCTACTGCGCAATAACAGGTGAAAAAGCAGAAGGACAGCCCTTTAAGTTTGCAACCGACGAAAGCATAAATCCCGAATTTTCCGTTGACACATTTCTTGATTTGTACTATACTTACGGGGATACAAAAACCGATTTTCCGAAAATTTTAAAGTCGGAATATGATATGATGGAAATTCAGAAGCTTGTTGATAAATACCTTGAAGAAAAAACTTACAGGAAGTGAACAAATGAAAATCGTAACATTTAATTTAAGATGTTTGTACAACGGAGACGGAGTTAACAGTCTTATGCACAGAGCTTTCCTTATTTATGATAAGGTAAAAGAGGAAAAACCCGATGTGGTGGCATTTCAGGAGGTAAGGGAAAAAAGTCTTGAAGTTCTTGAAAAGCTTTTTCTTGATGAGTATGTTTTCGTTGGTCAGTTAAGAGAAGAAAATTACAGCGAAGAGGGACTTTACACAATGGTAAGAAGAGAAACCTGTCAGGTTCTCGGCTTTGAAACAATCTGGCTTTCTCCAACGCCGTATGTGGTGGCATCCCGTTTTGAAAATCAGAGCGTTTGTTCAAGAATTTGTACTCAGACACTTGTAAGACATAAAGAAAGCGGAAAAGTAATGAACTTTTTCAACATTCACCTTGACCACATTTCCGAGGAAGCAAGAGTGCTTGGTGTAAAATGTGCTTTTGAATTTATTGAAGAGCATACGAAAAAGAGAAACTGTCCTCTGGTACTTCTCGGAGATTTTAATGCACTTCCCGACAGCGAAACAATAAAGCTCTGCAAAGAAAAATTCGTTGAAGCGACGGAGAAAGTGGAAACAACCTTCCACGACTTTGGGAAAAAAGCAGCAAAAATTGACTATATCTTTGTGTCAGAAGAGCTTAAAAATGAAGTGAAAGACGTTAAAATATGGGATAATTGTGAGAACGGAATTTATCTTTCAGACCATTATCCGATAGAGGTTAACTTATGAAAATAAAATTTCTTGGAACAGGAGCGGCAGACTGGCGCAGGGACAAATATGAGGGCAATATGTACAGAAGACTTTCCTCAAGCCTTATTGACGGCAAGCTTTTAATTGACCCGGGTCCTGAGGTTTTAGATGCCCTGAAAGAATTCGGTATTGATATCAGTGATATAAAATATGTGCTTAATACCCACAGACACCCCGACCACTTTAATGAAGGAACCCTTAAAATGCTTGAGGAAAACGGAGCGGTGTTTGCCGACATTGAAGCAGGTGAAGAGGCAGAAATTGAAAAATATAAAATCAGCTCCTTTAAAGCTAATCACGGCACCTGCGAGGATGCAAAGCATTTTATAATTGATGATGGAGAGAGCCGCCTTTTCTATGGTCTCGACAGTGCCTGGCTTATGTACGACGAGGTTCAGGCAATAAAGGAAAAGGGCGTTGATTTTGCGGTTATTGATGCAACAATCGGAAATGTTGAGGGTGACTACCGCATTTTTGAACACAACAACCTTGCAATGGTAAAGGAAATGAAAAAAACTCTCGATGCCTATATTGAGCATTTCTGCATAAGCCATATGGCAAGGACTCTTCACGATGAGCACAACGTTCTTTTAGAAGAAATGAAAGAATTCAACATTATCGTTGCTTATGATGGTGATGAATATATTTTTTAAAGAGTAAAGTTCCGACAAAAGTCGGAGCTTATTTTTTGCACAGAAAGTCGGTTTTGTCCAACAAAAGTCTGAATAATCTATTGAAATTAGTGGCGGTAAATGATTAAATATAAGCAAGGTGATGAATTATGAAATGCTTTGAATTTGATTTAAACAGTCTTTTCAGAATAACACTTTTGAACAAGCAGAAGTTTACCGTTGAGGATACACATATAACCAGAACAACGCCCGAATATATTATTTATTTTGTACTGTCGGGAAAGCTTCATCTTGAGAATGCCGGGGAGGATATTGTTCTTCTGCCGGGGGATGTGTACTTTTTCAGAAAGGGCGAATTTCAGCGGCCGGTTGAAAATACAGAATGTGAATACTGGTACATTCACTTTGAAAATGAGCCTCTAAAAGAGTTTGAGGTTAGCGAAAAGGAATATGCCTCTCTTGTAAAAATGAAAAAAGATGTGTTTAAAGTTTTGCTGAGACAGAGAATGCACATTTTCAGCGAAGAAATGCTGAACAGCATAACCGCAATCCTTAAAAATAATAAAATCCGATATATCAGCGGCCCTGAGGCAAGAATAAGTGCATCAAATGCCACAGCACTGGCTTTGCTCAGGCTTGAAAGCGTTGGAGTTAAGTCAGATATTGTAACAAAGGGAATGACAACTGTCAAAAAAATCAGTAATTACATAGATAAAAACTTTTTTAAGAATATAACATCAGCCGATATAGAAAATGAGTTTCTTATAAATTATGACTATGCCAACAGACTTTTTAAAAAAATAAAGGGCGAAAGCATAATGGCATATAAAAACACCGTAAGGATAAGTGTAGCAAAGGAAAAAATTATGGTTTCTGCAAAGTCTTTAAGTGAAATTGCCTTTGAGGTGGGCTTTGAGGACAACTGTTATTTCAGCAGGGCATTTAAAAAACACGAAGGCGTTTCACCTAAGGAATACCGGGAGAGGAGTTTAAGAAATGAAATTTTATGATTCTTCAATATCCTGTGTTTACGAAAACGGCAGAAAACTTTCAATGACCTCTCTTGCAAACCCTGTTTTTCTTGAGCTTGTATCGGTTGGAATGCTCGGAACAATAAACACTCTTTTGCTTTCGGGGTACAATCAGGATGCGGTAGGTGCAGTAGGGGTAGTAGCTCAGGTCTTGAGTCTTCTTTCTCAGATTACAACAATAGTAACCTTGGGAATGAAGGT
>CAZMHL010000139.1:0-5314 GCA_964566065.1 uncultured Eubacteriales bacterium | reverse complement strand
GATTCGCTATCCGTGAAGGTGGTAGAACAGTAGGTTCAGGCGTTGTTACAGCTATTAACGAATAATCTTAACTGATTTTAACAGACTATGCTTGCATAGTCTGTTTTTTTATTATAATGTTAATTTTTTACACTTAAGGTTGAAGTTTTGCCCCCTTTTATTTTATGACTTTATGTGGTACAATTTACAGGAGGAGTGTGAAAAAATGATTTATTGTGATAATCTGGTTATTGGAAGCACATTTTTTGCAGTTGGCTTTGCTTTGAAAAACAAAAATACACTTATTATTGATAAAGCATCGAGACTTGGCTATGAATATATGGATTCTTTTGATAACAGTTTTGTAAATACAGATAATATTCTTTCGAAAGAAGCGCAAATACTCTATCATTCACTGAAAGTCAGAAATATTATATCAGAGAGTCATAAACCAATTATTTCTGCATATGCTTCAGTTTTGAGTGAAATTGTAGCTGATAATAACATAAATGTTCTTTTCAAAACAGTAATAATCGATGTTATTAAGACTGATGAAGGCTACAATGTGAAAATTTCCAATGCTGACGGTATAACAGAAATTAAATGTAAAAGAATCATTGATACCACGGCTAATAATTACACAAATAAATCGTTGAATGCTCTCTTGATAAGAAATAACGAAAATGAAGCAAAAAATGACCGTTATGAACTTGTTTCGGGTGAAAAACGTGATGTAATGTACCTGAAATTTTTTCTTGAAAATAACTGTAATTTGCAAGAGGCAAGAAAAGAATTATATAAAATTGTAAGAAATGAACTTCATCAGGCGAAACTCGTTCAGACGGCTTATGAATTTGAGTATTATTATGATACAGTAAACACTTCCTCGGACTCTTACAAAAATCCGATTTTATCATTTAACGCCGGGTTGATATACAATGAAAAGGAAGAATACTATTTTGATTCCAATATTACAGAAGAAGAATATGACGTTGTGGTGTGCGGACTTGGAACCGCAGGCGCAATTGCGGCGGTTACAAGCAGTGAGGCAGGTTTGAAAACTCTTGGACTTGAAACTGAAGCTTTTATGGGCGGTATTCCTACTGCTGGTCAGGTTCTTGGTTATTATTATGGTGCTAAAGGCGGAAGATTTGAAAAAACAGATGAAAAAGCTTATAAAAATAAAGATTTTGCGCCTGCAAACAAAGTGTTCTTCGACCACTTGCTTCCTGATGCAAAAGTAGAAATTCTTGAAAACGAATCAGACAATGTCGGTGCACAGCTTAAGTTCAGGGCATTTGTTTATGATGTAATAAAAAAAGAAAATAAGGTAATTGGACTTAAATATGTATGTGATAACAGACTTTATGAGGTTAAGTGTAAGTATGTTATAGATGCAACCGGAGAAGCAGATATTTGTGCTCTTGCGGGAGCAGAAACAATAAGAGGCAGAGAAGGAGACTCAAAAGTTCAGCCATTTTCAATCTGCACAATGACTGTTGACAAAGATACTGTTAAGAGTTATTATTGTGATAATGGATATTTAAATCCAAACTGTGCATCTGAATATGCAAAAACAGTTATTGATACATATACACAGAAGATGTTTCTTAAAGAAAAGTATGATAATGAAACATTCTTTTCTGTTATATCTCCAATGCCCGGAACAAGAGAAGGCAGACATATAAAAGCTGTTAAAAACATTTCATTTACAGATTTTCTTGAGGGGTTTAAAGGTACAAAACCTTTGTTTTATGCTTATTCAAATATGGATACACATGGAACAGAGCATGCCTTTGAAAGCGATATATATATTGAGTGGGCTGTTGTATCGCGTTTAAGAAAAAAAGTTTTTGCCGTACCTGTTTCTACAGAAAATCTTATACCTGAAAGTGTTGATGGTATTGTAGCGGCGGGTAAGGGGATAGGTGTTGAACACGATATTTCTCCGTGTGTCAGAATGAAAAGAGATATGCAGAAATGCGGCGAAGCGGCGGCAAAACTTGTGTATATGTCGATTAAAAACAATTGCTCTCCGCTGCAGATTGATTACGATGAAATTAAATCAGAACTTGAAAAGACCGGATGCCTTGAAGAAGAGAATAATAAAACAGAATTCAATATTGGGAAGCTTGCAGACGGCACTAAAATCTGTGTAGAAGGAGATTGGTACGAAGATGCAGAAACCATTCACGAAAAACTAAAAGACGAAAAGCTTTCTCCAATTGCTGTTTTTTCTGCGGTTAAGCTTGGTATAAATGAAAAACTCAAAGAGTGGCTTGGTGAAGAAGATGCTTCTTATAATGCGGCACTTGCTCTTGGTTTGCTTAATGATAAATCAGCACTTCCTGTTATAAGAAAAAGAGTAAAAGAGCATCCGCTTATGGATACTTCATCAAACAGAGATGACTTGCTTTGTGATATGTCTGCAATCTATCTTGCAGCAAAGCTTGAAGATAAAGAAAGTGTTGAAGATATAATTGGTATTTTTGAAATGAGTAAGAATAACGAGATAAGGAATCAGTACCTTTTCTTTTCAATTAATGCAATAAGAAAGTTTTTTATAAAAGGATTTATTTCGAGAGAAAGATATGTAAAGCTTATAAATTCAATTGAAAATGTAAATGTTTGTTTAAGCTTCAAAGAAGAAATTTATGACGATATAACAAGCCAGATTAAAAATTATATGAAAGAGGTGCTTTGAATGTTAAAAGGTATACCAAAACAAATTTCTCCGGAGTTGATTAAAATTTTAATGGAGATGGGACACGGGGATGAACTTGTGATTTCAGACGGGAATTTTCCTGCTGCATCAACTGCTAAAAGACTTGTTCGTGCAGACGGACTCGGCGGTGTGGAAATGCTTGAAGCAATTCTAAAGCTTATGCCGCTTGATACTTATGCTGAACCCGTATATTTAATGGCAAAAGTTCCGGGTGACGATGTGGATACGCCTATCTGGGATGAATACAAAAACGAAATTTCAAAACATTCTGATGCAGAATTAAAGTTTCTTGAAAGATTTGAGTTTTACGAAAGAGCAAAAGATGCCTATGCAGTACTTATTACAGGCGAGTCAGCTCTTTATGCAAATATTATTATTAAAAAAGGCGTAATCAAATAAATTGACAAAACCGCAGAATTTTCTGCGGTTTTTGTTGTTTTTTATTAAATTGTGTGATACACTGAGTCTGTAAAATCATTCAAAAAGGCGGTTGGGTATGAAAGAAGTATTGACTTTTGAAAAATTTCATCCGTTCGTTCGCTGCGTCGGAACGGTTACTCACCTTTGTCAGAAGTCTGCCCATTGTGCATACGATCACAGAATAATAGTGATCAATTCCGGCAATGGTAAAATTGAAATTAACGGTGAAACTATATCAACAAAAAAAGGAGATCTGTATCTTATTCCGCCCGGAATGTCTTATCGTGTGCTTTCTGAAATAAGTCAGGAAATTACGGTTATTAATTTTGATATGACATATAACCATTGTAGCATGTCGGCACAGATTCTTTCTGTTCCTGAAGAGATTTTTGAAAAATCGCAGATTATTGAAGCTTTTGATTTGTCAGTTTTGTTTGGGAAAGACGGATATGTAAAAAAAGAAATATCTCCTGAATGTATGAACATATGTTTGCGTATTCTTTATGCATATTGTAATCGTAATACGGTTCTTGAAAATATGTATATCAGCGGACTTTTTATGCAATTTATGTATTATATATTACAGGAAAATTTTGAGAAAAGTGTAAATCCGTCAGCTAAAGAAATCTATCGTTATATTACTGAAAACTATACACTTCCGCTTTCTCTTGAAGGTATTGCAGAAAAATTCCATTTTCATCCTAATTATGTTAACCGCTTGTTGAAAAAGTATTATGGTACAAGTGTACGTCAACATCTTTTAAAATGCAGATTTGACAGAGCACTTTATTTAATTGATAACACAGATATGTCAATAAGAGAAATTTCAGCAACAGTGGGTTTTAATGATGCACAATATTTTTCAAATGCTTTTTATAAGTATTTTGGATATTATCCGTCTTTGCATAGAAAATAGTGTTCTTTTTTCCAAGTTTTGTGTTATTTATTTTATTCAATTCTTTTGGCTTAAATACTATAATAACAGTAATAAGCGAAAAGGAGATATAAAATGCTTACTAAAGAAATGATAAAAAATTATGCAAAGCAAATCGGTGCTGATCTGGTTGGATTTTCTTCAATGGACAGATTTGAAGGCGCACCTAAACAAATGGATCCGAGATATATTTTTCCTGATGCAAAAACTTGTATAGTGCTGGCTTTTAGAATACCGAGAGGCTATTTCAGAGGTGTTGAAGAGGGTACATATTTTGCTCCATATACCGCTATGGGCTATGCCGGAATTAATGAGGTTTACGGACCTATTGTTTTAAGAGAGCTTTGCTGTTATATTGAAGATGAAGGATATGAGGCGGTTCCTGTACCAAATATCAGTTTCAGAAACAACGCTGCAAACGAGAGAGACGGAAAAGCTTTTTGCTCCGTTTCTGTAGAAGAGGGTAAGCCTGCACCTGATATTTTAATAGATATGCGTGCTGCAGCTTATGCGGCAGGTCTTGGCGAGTTTGGATGGAGTAAAGTATTTTTAACTCCAGAATTCGGACCTATGCAGAGATTTGTTGCACTTCTTACAGATTTTGAATGTGAACCTGACCCGATTTTTGAGGGAAAAATCTGTGACAGATGTATGAGTTGTGCAAGAATGTGTACCGGTAAAGCAATTTCAACTACAGAGTCTGATCATCTTAATATTGCAGGTCACGATGTTGAATTTGCAAAAATTGACCTTGTAAAATGCAGCAGAGCATACAGAGGCGGTGTTCCGGAATATAATCCGTTTGATGTAAACGGTGTAGGGCTTCGTAAAGATTGGGCAACTGCACAGGCTGATTTCGGATTAGAACTATATATGCGCCACAATCATCCACTTGAAGGTGCAAGAGGATGTATGAGAGAATGCTATATTCACCTTGAGAAAAAAGGTGTTCTTACGCATAAATTCAAAAACGAGTTCAGAAAAAGAAAACCCTGGACTATTGATCGTACCAAACGTGGTGATGGCGGAGCAAGACAGGCAAATGAAAACGACGATAAAACACTTTATTAATAACATTAAAAACAGGAACATTTTGTTTCTGTTTTTTGCTTTTCAAGGCATATTTTTCCATACTTAATATTGAACATTTTTTCGCTGTATGTTATAATTGCTACATACAGAATTTTATTCCATAAAATTCTTAAGAGCATTCGCTCTTTTGTGCTCTTCCGAGCACTGCAACAATTGACGGCGTC
>CAZMHL010000138.1:0-5321 GCA_964566065.1 uncultured Eubacteriales bacterium | reverse complement strand
TACAAGCATTAACTATTTAACTGTTATTATTCTTGTGTTTGCATCAAATGCTGTTTCTACGCCGAAGAGGTTTGCGAGGTCTTTAAGTGAAACCATTGTTCTGTCGCCGTCGTTGTAATAGCTTGCTGTAAGAGCTTTTGCTTCGCCGTTTACGTCAGCGGTCTGCTTTTCAACGTCGATAAGGGCTTTTTTGCCGTTATACTCAATTGAAACAAGTTCTTTTTCAGCATCCCAGCCAATAACAGCTCCGAGTTTTTCCATAACGTCTCTTAAACCAACGTAAAGGTTTTCGCCTTTAACTTCGGGTCTTGCGTTAATTTTTGCAGTGTTGTTTCCGCCGATGTTGAATTTGTATTCCTCTGTTTCGCGGAAATTATGATAATTTTCGTATTCGTAAACTATCGTTCCTGCAGAAGTTGCAATAAATGCTCTCTTATAATTAACGTCAAAAACAATCTGCCAGATATCTCTTGAGCCGGGAAGACCGGGAACAACCCTCCAGCTTTCACCGCCGTCTGAAGATTCATAAAGTCCTGCGTTCATACCGCCTGTTGCAACGCATCTTCCGCCCATAAGCATATGCTTTGGATTTTCAGGATTAAATGCAATATGAACAAGGTTTGTCGGATACTGATTATCGAATTTTACAAGTCCGTTTGATTCATCAAGAGTTTTAACAAAGCCCTCTTTATTGTAAATATCAACTGTTCCGTTTGCTTTTACAATCCAGATTTTGTATGCATCGCTGTAATCGGGGATAATTCCTACAAAGTTTGTGGTTTCGCCATTTAAAGCAATCCAGTTTTTACCGCAGTCATCTGAACGGTAAACCTTTTTTTCTGTTTTGTCGTAAGAGTAAACAATGTCGTTGTCAACGGTTGAAACCGCATTTATTGTCTTTGTGTTAGGATCCCAGGTTTTACCGCCGTCAATACTTGTGTGATTTGCAACATAAATCATTCCGTGACGTTTGTTGTGGAAATAAACCTTGCTTGTCATAATTCCGTCAACATGAGTATATGTCTGCCCGTTATCTTTGCTTTCTGCAAGAATCTGTTTTGACCAGCTTCCGATACAGATGTAGCTGTGAGTTGAATCAAAGGGGTCAACCTCGTAGCTTGTAATTGTTTTTGAACCGCTGTATCTTGGGGTCACAGTGTCTTCTGTCTGCTCAACTACATAATATCCCGGAGCAGTGGGGTTTTCCTTTATTGAACGAAGGAGTCCCTTGTCTGTACAGGTCATAACAAAATCGTAGTTGGGGTCGCCGTCAACCTTGAATACAGAAGCTCTGTTTCCTGAGAAGCCTGAATTTGAATAGTTGAAGGTTTTTCCGCCGTCTGTTGATTTGTACATAATGTCGTTGAAAGAATAGTAAACAGTCTTGTCCAGGGTCGGGTGAGGAATAATAACCTCTGTCCAGTAGCCTGTGTTTCTTCTTACAATGTCGTATTTGTCGTTTGGCACAACACTTCCCCAGGTTTTACCAAGGTCTGATGAGTATTTAAAAGGATAAACCGTTCCCGAGAATGTTACATAAAGCATCGGGTCGCCGTTTTCTGTTGCTTTACCAAACGCAAGATTTGCAATTGATTTTGTTTTTGCCGAACGGGGTGTTTCGCCCTCTGTAAAGGTATTTCCTTTATCATAAGAATGGAAAATTCTGTTGTCCGATACCGCAATATAATGATTTTCATTGTTAGGATTAATTCCAACGAGATTTACAGAAACGCCTGTAACATTGCCGTCCTTGTCCTTTGTTTCAACAAGACCGTTTTTCTTTAACTGCCAGTTTTTGCCAAGGTCGTTTGTATAGTAAATGCCTTCGCCTTTAACCGCAACAACAATTTCAGAGGTTTTCGGCTGAACATCCATTCTGAAAGAATCTTTTGTTTCAAGTCCGAGGTTTGTCCAGGTTGTACCCTTGTCCTCTGACATCATAATTCCGTCATAAGCACAAACAAAAAGTCTGCCTTTATCGTCAAATTTCATACCCGGTTGATATTTGCCTGCCTGTTTACCTGTCTGCACAGCCTCTAAAACCTGTGTCCAGTTCTGACCGAGGTCTGTGGTTTTCCACACACCGCAGTAGCCTGTCTTCTGAAGCTTTTCAGCTGTAGGCCAGGTTGATGTGATTGAAGACAAGAACAAATATGCAGTGTCTTCATCATCGGGGTCTGCAACCATATCATTGATGCCGAACAAAGGCAAATCATTGTTAGCCTGGAACCAGTTATCACCTGCATCGCGGCTTACGTAAAGTCCGCCAACGTCGGTGCCCATAAACATTTTATTGGGATTTACAGGGCTGATACAGCCTGAAACAAGAATCTGTCCGCCTTCACCCGCTCTTTTATTGTCCTCTACAGCTTCGGGTGTTGAAAGATGATACACCACAAACCAGGGTGTGTATCTTGTTGTGGTCTGACTGTCTATTGTTCCCTCAAATCCGTAGAAATCAGCAAGTGAAGAAGGGTCGTAAATTTCAACGCCTACCTGTGCCGCCGCTGACATACTCATAATCATAAGCATTGCCAACACTAATGAAATAATTTTTTTAATCATTTTTACCACTCCTATCTGCATTACTAGTTTAGCACACAGGAAAATAATTTGTCAATACATTGCTTTAAATTTTGATTCGTGGTAAAATATGATTGTGCGAAATTTGTACAAAACATAGGGAGAGAATATTATGGACATTATTAAAATACTTGCAGAAGAATTTGAAATCAAAGAAAAATTTGTGGGCAACATTGTTACATTAATTGACGAAGGGAACACCATTCCCTTTATTGCCCGTTACAGAAAGGAGCTTACAAACTCCTGCGACGACCAGGTTTTAAGAAAGTTAAACGACAGACTTACCTATCTTCGCAATCTTGAAAAGAGAAAAGAAGAAATTATTACATCAATTGAGGGTCAGGGCAAGCTCACCGAAGAGCTTAAAAAGGCAATTTCTGAGGCACAGACCCTTTCAACTCTTGAAGATTTGTACCGACCGTACAAGCAGAAGAAAAAAACAAGAGCCTCTGTTGCAAGAGAAAGAGGACTTGAGCCGTTGTCTGACATTATTTTTGCTCAGGAAACGGACATCAGCGGAATTTTAAAGGAAGCTGAAAAGTTTATAACCGACGAAGTACCGACAGCCGACGATGCTGTAAATGGTGCAAAGGATATTATTGCGGAAAACATTTCAGACTCTGCCGATGGAAGAAAATATCTTAAAAGAATTCTTCACAAAAGCGGACTTATCAGGTCGGAGGCAGACACCGAGGAAGACTCGGTTTACAAAATGTATTATGAATACAGTGAGCCATTAAGAACAGTTCCCGGACACAGAATTCTTGCAATGAACAGAGGGGAAAAGGAAGAATTTTTAAAGGTTTCGGTTGTGCCCGATGAAGAGGCGTGTATTTATTCCTTAACAAGACTTTTTGTTAAGAAAAATTCAGCCTGCCCATCACTTATGAATGAAATTATTCTTGACAGCTTTAAAAGACTTATTTTCCCGTCACTTGAAAGGGAAATACGAGCAGAGCTTACGGAAAAAGCATCTGAAAAAGCCATTGACGTTTTCGGTCAGAATTTAAAATCATACTTAATGCAGCCGCCGATTAAAGGAAAGGTTACAATGGGCTTTGACCCTGCCTACAGAACCGGCTGCAAAATTGCGGTTGTTGACCCTTTGAGCAACGTACTTGACACCTGTGTGGTTTACCCCACACCGCCCCAGAACAAAACCGAAGAGGCAAAGAAAGCTTTAACCTCCCTTATTAAAAAACACGGCGTTGAGGTTATTTCAATCGGTAACGGAACTGCATCAAAGGAGTCGGAAATTTTTGTTGCAGAGCTGATTAAAGAGCTCGACGTTCCCGTTTCTTACGTTATGACCAACGAGGCAGGAGCCTCCGTTTACTCGGCATCAAAGCTTGGTGCAGAGGAATTTCCCGAATTTGACGTATCGCTCAGAAGTGCGGTTTCTATTGCAAGAAGACTCCAGGATCCCCTTTCGGAACTTGTTAAAATTGAACCTCAGGCAATCGGCGTTGGTCAGTATCAGCACGATATGCCCAAAAAACAGCTTGACTCATCCCTTGGCGGAGTTGTCGAAGAGTGTGTTAACAGCGTCGGCGTTGACTTAAACACCGCATCGCCGTCACTTTTGTCTTACGTTGCGGGAATTACCTCTGCAACGGCGCAGAATATAATGACATACAGAGCAGAAAACGGAGCTTTCACATCAAGGGCACAGCTAAAAAAGGTGCCGAAGCTTGGACCAAAGGCTTTTGAACAGTGTGCAGGATTCTTACGTATTCCCGAAAGCAAGAACATTCTTGACAACACTGCCGTTCATCCCGAATCCTACCCTGCTGCTCAAAAGCTTCTTGACACTTTCGGTTACAGCGAAAAAGACGTTAAGGAAAACAAAATTACAGGTCTTAAAGACAAGGTTATGGCAAAGGGCATAAAGGAAGTTGCAGAGCTTTGCGGCGTTGGTGAGCTTACCCTTGCAGACATTGCCGAAGAGCTTGAAAAACCGGGCAGAGATATCCGTGATTCTCTTGAAAAGCCAATTCTTCGTACAGATGTTATGTCAATTAAAGACTTAACAAAGGGTATGAAAATGACCGGAACCGTAAGAAACGTTATTGACTTTGGTGCATTTGTTGACATCGGCGTGCATCAGGACGGTCTTGTTCACATTTCGCAGATTACCGACAGATATATCAAACACCCCCTTGAGGTGTTAAAAGTAGGCGACATTGTAAATGTTACCGTTATTGATGTTGACGAAGCCAAAAACAGAATTTCTCTTTCAATGAAAGAGTAGGAGTTTGCTTTGCAAACTCAGCTATGTTTGCCCTTGCAGGCAAGTGATGTTTTCTTCGGCAGTGAAGTTTATTTCATAAGTGATGCTTCGCACAAGTGCGAAGCGGCAAACTTTACATCACTTTTGCGCAAACAAAAACATCACATTGTATCTTCTTACGTTGCATTGTAATATTGATTTTTTTCGTTATTTATGGTAAAATTATGTCGAACGGAGATGATTATTATGAAAAAACTTTATAAATCAAGAACTGACAAAAAGCTCTGCGGAGTTTGCGGCGGACTTGCCGAATATTTTGAAATAGATGCAACAATTGTTCGTCTTATCTGGGTGTTTATTACCCTTTTTGTGGGCGCAGGTCTTCTTGCTTACATTATTGCCGCACTGATTATGTCAAACAAACCCGAAGAATTTTAAAAAATCAAAAGCCCCAAGGTGAAGTGTCCCTGAGGACACTTTCTGAAAAACATAAAACCTCTCAAAAGCT
>CAZMHL010000137.1:0-5371 GCA_964566065.1 uncultured Eubacteriales bacterium | reverse complement strand
ATCGCCCCCTAATCTTGAGGGGATAGAGGTACACTTTTATGAAACAAGCTGAATTACTCGCACAGCGAGCAATTTCCTATGTTATAAAAAAATGCTCCATAGGAGCATTTTTTAATCCCAAAGTTCTTTTTTGCCTGTAGAAACAGCTGTTGCGCCATTTTCAAACGCCGCCGTTACTTCTTCTTTCATATTGATAAGTCCTGCGGCGATAATCGGAACATCGAGCATATTTTTAAGTGTGCTGATTATTTTCGGTGATATGCCCGGCATAATTTCAACCATATCGGGCTTTGATGACTTGATTGCATCAGAGGTGGTTTCTATCGAATGGGAGTCAATGATGAAAAATCTCTGGACGGTGAAAAGTCCAACTTCTCTTGCCATTCTTATAATGTTTACTCTTGTGCTTATAATGCCGTCAACGCCTGCGGTTTTTGCAAACAAAATACCGCTTTTGTCTTTGCCTATGCCTGCTGCAAGGTCAAGATGGATGAAAATTTTAAGTCCCTTTGAATGAGCTTTTTTAACCTTTTCTGATAAAGTGAGCAGGTCGGGGTTAAGGTCAAAAACCACTTTAACCTTTGAATTAAGGGCTGCTTCAAAAGCAACGTCGCTTTTTGATGCCGCAATAATGCTGTTTTTTTCAATAAAATCCATCATTTTCACCTTTCTTGTTTTGATTATGTTAATTATAACATTTTGTGTTGCACAGGGCAAGTTGTATATTTGAAAAATAGCGGAAAGTGTGCACCGACGGTTTATCGGATTAAAACCGCATACGGATTTCTGATATGTATCAGCAAAAACAAAGGTTTAAGTCCCGGGGACCGCACTTTGTTTTGTTAAAAAACCGTTGGTAGGGGAGGTTAATGTAAAAAATCCGTATATCCGATGCACGCTCCGCTGAAAGAGGTGATTGCCTGATTAATTATCTCTTATCTGTAAGAATTTCATAAAGCTCTTTAACGTTTTCAAGAATAAATTCGGGTTTTTTGTCGCTTTCCTCAACATCTTTCATTGTACCTTCACCGCTTAACACAAAAATTGTGCTTATTCCTGCGTTAACTCCGCAGGCAATGTCGGTGTAAAGTCTGTCACCCATAAGAGCAGTTTCTTCTCTCTTGTAACCTGTTTTTTCAATTGCAAGCTCAACCATTGCTGTCTGCGGCTTACCGATGAATACAGGCCATTTGCCTGTAGCATTTTTAAGCATCATGCTCACAGAACCGCAGTCGGGAACAGAGCCAAAGCCTGTAGGGCAAACCCAGTCGGGGTTTGTTGCAATGTAGTCAATGTCATAAAGATTCAAAAGCTTTGAAGCGTCTTCAAGCTTTTTGAAGGTAAGCTCTGTGTCAAAGCCCATGCAAAGACAGTCAATGCCGTCTTCAAGTTCGTCTGTTATCGGAAGTCCTTCTTCTCTTAACTGCTTTTTGAAGGATTCTGTACCAAGTACATATATTTTTTTGTAAGTCTTACCCTTAAGATGGACAATTGTTGCATCAACCGATGTAATAAAGTCGTCTTTGTCGGCTTTAATGCCAAGCTTTCCAAGCTTCTCTATGTATTTATCCACACCCTTTGAAGAATTATTCGTAAGGAATAAATATCTTCCGCCAATGCTCTTAACGTGGTCTAAAAATTCGAGAACCCCGTCAAAAAGGTCATTGTCAATGTAAATTGTGCCGTCCATATCCAGCAGGTATAATTTTTTCTGTTTTAATCTTTCTTTCATAGCAAACTCCTTTTAATCATTTAGCAAATTTGTCTTTTTTGTTAAACGGGAACAAAAAAAGACACACCAAAATTAAGGTACGTTTTGCCGCTTAATTTTGATACGTCTCCAATTCTCTGTATCGGGTAAATTGTAACACGAAAAATCTTTTTTGTCAATGGTTTTGAATGTTATTTGTCAGGAAGAGGACCCCTTGTTTACTCCAAATAAAAAGAGTGATCAAAATCACTCTTACAGCCTTCTGTTCATTTCTTTTAAAATGTATAAAACGCTCTCAAGGGATTTGCTGCTTAATTTGTCAAGCTCCTTGATAATATCCTTTTTAATAATGGGATATTCGTTCCCTTCCTCAAAAAACTCCGCAGGTGTTATTTTAAAATAATCGCAGATAACAAGGAACATTTCCATTGACGGAACGGATTTTCCATTTTCTATAGCGGTTATGTAGCTGTTGGATTGTCCGAGTCTTAAACTCAATTCTCTGGCCGAAATATTTTCAAAATTTCTTAACTTTGCTATACGCAAACCTATAAAACTCATATCCATACAATCACCCACTTTAATTTATTATACGTTATAAATAGATAAATATGCTTGATTTCACGAATTAAAACTGATATAATGCTAAATGAAATCATTCGAAAACATTTGCAATGACTGATTTAATCTATCACTTAGGAGAAAATATGTCGAATAATACTAATTTACATAGGGCAAATAAATCAAAGGAAGATGAATTTTATACCCGGCTTGAAGATATAGAAAACGAGTTAAAGCATTATAAAAAGGAATTTAAGGACAAGGTTATTTTCTGTAACTGCGACGACCCTTATGAAAGCAATTTTTTCAAATATTTTGCAATGAATTTTAATATGCTGGGACTTAAAAAGCTTATTGCAACCTGCTACGCAACCTCGCCTGTTGCAAACAGTCAGCTTTCTATGTTTGATAATGAAGAGGAAAATGACAAAAAAGCTTACAGAATTGAAATAACCGAGGTTACCGATGAAAACGGCGACGGTGCGGTGGATTTGGCAGATGTCGAATATCTGCTGAAAAACAGAAAAAATACACTTAAGCAGTTAGAAGGGGACGGAGATTTCAGGAGCGATGAATGTGTTGAGCTTTTAAAACAGTCAGACATAGTGGTAACAAATCCGCCTTTTTCTTTGTTCAGAGAATATGTGTCACAGCTGATAGAATATGGCAAAAAATTCATTATAATAGGAAATCAAAACGCAATCACATATAAAGAAATATTCTCTCTTTTCAAAGATAATAAAATGTGGTTGGGTTATTATGCAGGAGATATGGCATTTACTGTTCCAGACTACTATGAAGAGAGAGAAACAAGGTTTTGGGTAGATGAAAATGGGCAGAAATGGAGAAGTTTAGGTAATATCTGTTGGTATACAAATCTTGATACTGCAAAAAGACACCAAGGCCTATTATTATTTAAACCATACAATGAAGAAGAATACCCTAAATATGATAATTATGAAGCCATAGAAGTTAGCAAAATTGCAGATATTCCTTGTGATTATGATGGAGTTATGGGAGTTCCAATAACATTTCTTGACAAATATAACCCAGACCAATTTGAAGTTTTGGGAATTACAGACAGACAAAACAGTTCTGGGTTGAGAACTAAAAAATATACAGTTGAAGATAGTCCTAAATATAATGACCTTAATGCAAGAAGTGTTTTAAAAACACCAGATGGGTACAAACAAGTATATGCAAGAATACTAATAAGAAAAAAGAGATGATTTTATGGAAATAAATTTATGTGAAATAACTGTAAGAGAAATAGCACATGGCTACGAGGACAGTGCGGAAAACGGCGTTGTTGCCTACGGCGGAAAGCTTAATGTCCGCCCTGCTTTTCAAAGGGAATTTGTTTACAGCGGAAAGCAGAGGGATGCGGTTATCGAAACAATTCAGAAGAATTTCCCTTTAAATGTTATGTACTGGGTAGAAAATGACAATGGAAACTATGAGCTTCTTGACGGTCAGCAGAGAACGATAAGCATCTGTCAGTATGTAAACGGAGAATTTTCGCTGAACAGCCGAACCTTTTTCAATCTTACCGAGACAGAAAAGAATCAGATTCTTGATTATAAACTGATGATTTATATTTGCAAAGGCAATGACAAAGAAAAATTAGACTGGTTTAAAATTATAAATATTGCAGGAGAAAAGCTTACCGACCAGGAGTTGAGAAACGCAATTTACACAGGTGAGTGGCTTTCAAATGCAAAGGCATATTTCAGCAAAAACGGCTGTCCTGCCTATCAGATCGGAAACAAATACTTAAAGGGTACACCCATAAGGCAGGACTATCTTGAAACTGTTCTTGGCTGGATTTCTTCAAGGGACGGTATAAAGATTGAGGATTATATGTCTGCACATCAGCAGGATACAAATGCAAGCCCGCTTTGGATTTATTTTCAGTCGGTTATAAGCTGGGTACAGACAATTTTTCCTCATTACCGAAAGGAAATGCAGAGCGTTGACTGGGGAATTTTATACAACAGATACAAGGACAAGCCACTTGACCCGAAAAAGCTTGAAGAGGAAATAACAAGGCTTATTCAGGATGATGACGTTCAAAGTCATAAAGGGATTTATGCCTATCTGTTAAGCGGTGAGGAAAAGCATCTTAATCTGCGCGCATTTACCGACAATGAAAAGCGGAAAATGTATGAAAAACAAAAAGGGATTTGTCCTCACTGCAAGAAAGAAAAAAGAGAAAAAACGGTGTTTGAAATAGGCGAAATGGAAGCAGACCACATCATTCCCTGGTGCGAGGGAGGAAAGACTGTTATTTCAAACGGGCAGATGCTGTGCAGGGAGCATAACAGAATAAAATCCAATAAATAATATGTCACATAAAAAGAGAGGCGCAAATAATGAAACTTTTAATAGCAGGCTCAAGGAGTATAAAGGATTTTGATTTGTCGCCTTATATTCCAAAAGAAACAACGGTAATAATTTCAGGCGGTGCAGGGGGAGTGGACACTCTTGCGGAGCAGTATGCCGATATTAATAAAATGTCAAAAATAATAATAAGACCGCAGTACAATCTGTACGGCAGAGCCGCACCGATTAAAAGAAACGACGAAATGGTGGAAATGGCGGACAGTGTTCTTGTAATATGGGACGGTGTTTCAAAAGGCTCAAAGCATACCATTGATTATGCAAGAAAAAAGAATAAGAATGTAATAGTAATAGAAAAAAATAATATATAAAAAAGTGTTCTTTTGAACACTTCAACTCCCCTGGTCTCACCTGCCGGTTCGGTCGGCGATAAGCGATTGCCACAGGCAATCATCGCCCCCTAATCTTGAGGGGATAGAGGTAGACTTTTTTGATTTTCCGTCATTACAACTTATAAGCTGTAATTTCCTGCAAATTAAAATCATAACCACCGGCTAAGCCGGTGGTTTTCGTTATACAATAATGAAGCTGCTTAAAAACTTGATTTTTAAACAGCTTCATTCTGTAAGGGGATAGGAAAAATGTTTGTAGTCAAAAGGCATAAAACAAAGGGGCTGTATCAATAAATCAAAACCCATGAATATTTATTCATCCTGTAGGGGACATTCACGAATGTCCCGCGGGCAAATCGTGATTTGC
>CAZMHL010000136.1:0-5377 GCA_964566065.1 uncultured Eubacteriales bacterium | reverse complement strand
TTTCACGTCGTGAAGAATTATTTTATCGTCATTGTAACCAAAGTCAACACCGTCAAACACCACATCGCCCTGAAGCTTTGTGTAGGTAAGGCTTCCGTCACCGTGAGGATGCTTCCACGCCCACATACCCGTTCTCTCGTTGGTTTCCGTTATATTTCCATTTTCGTCAAGCTTTGCATTTACAAGGGTAACATAGCCGTTATCTGTTTCGCTTTCTTCATCTAAAAGTGCAAATATTCTTTCTGCCCCCGCCATTGCCATTACAATTGAGTTAAACTGCATTGACACCTGTGAAATCGGCATATTAAAGCTCTTGTTCAGCTGAAGAAATGTAACAAGGCTTCCAAGGGTAAATCCGCCGAACTCTGTTATTGCAAGAAGCGAACCGAACACCAATGATGCAACGTAGCTTATGTGACCAAGGTTATTGTTTACAGGTCCCATTACGTTTGCAAACTGGTTTGCATTTTTGGCGCTTACATAAAGCTGTTCGTTTATTTCGTCAAATTTGTCGGAGGTTTCCTCTTCTCTGCAGAAAACCTTTACAACCTTCTGTCCTTCTATCATTTCTTCAATGTAGCCGTTTACCCTGCCTAAGTTTTTCTGCTGCTGACCGAAGAACTTACCGCTCTGTCCGCCTATTTTCCTGGCAACATAAAGCATTAACGAAACGAAAACAAGTGTAAGCATTGTCATGGGGACACTTAAAACAATCATTGAACTCAAAACAGATACTATTGTTATAACAGATGATATAAGCTGAGGTATGCTCTGGCTCACAAGCTGTCTTAAGGTATCAACGTCGTTTGTGTAAATACTCATTATATCGCCGTGAGCGTGAGTGTCAAAATATTTTATGGGCAGACTTTCCATATGCTCAAAAAGATCATCCCTTATTTTCTTAAGTGCGCCCTGGGTTACGGTTATCATTATTCTCGCATGCGCCCAGGTGCAGAATGCACCAAAATAGTAAATGCACGCCATTGAAAGTATTGCCTTTAAAAGCGGAGTAAAGTCGGGAACATCCGCCTGCATCATAGGCACAATGTAATCATCAATAAGTGATTTTAAGAAAAGCGAGCCTAAAACATTTGTAACGGAGCTTATTACGATGAACAATGCAACGCCGAGACAATGAAATTTATAGTACTTAAAAATATAGGTGAAAAGTCTTTTTAATGTTTTCCAGGTCTGCTTTGTTGGTTTAACTTTTGGTCTTGGTCCTCTCCCGCCCGGTCCTCTCATCGGTCCTGCCATTATTCATCACTTCCTTTCACCTGAGTTTCATAAACTTCTCTGTAAATTGTATTGGTTTCAAGAAGCTCGCTGTGAGTTCCCACACCGTTGATTTTTCCGTTGTCTATTACAATTATCTTGTCTGCATTTTCAACAGATGCGATTCTCTGTGCGATTATTATTTTTGTTGTATCCGGAATATACTCTTTGAAGGACTTTCTTATTTTCATATCCGTCCCCGTGTCAACTGCGGATGTGGAGTCATCAAGAATTAAAATTTTCGGTTTCCTGATAAGCGCTCTTGCGATACAAAGTCTCTGCTTCTGTCCGCCCGAAACGTTGCTTCCGCCCTGTTCGATAAAGGTGTCGTATTTTTCAGGGAAGCCCTCTATAAATTCATCGGCACAGGCAAGCTTTGATGCCTCAATTATTTCTTCATCTGCAGCATCTTTATTACCCCATCTTAAATTTTCTTTTATTGTTCCCGAAAAGAGTACGTTTTTCTGAAGAACCATTGCAACATTGTCTCTTAAAGTTTTAATGTCATATTCCCTTACGTCAATACCGCCCACTTTAACAGAGCCGTTCGTTACATCGTAAAGTCTTGGAATAAGCTGAACAAGTGTTGATTTTGCGGAACCCGTTCCGCCGATAATTCCAACCGTTTCCCCCGATTTTATTTCAAGACTGATTTTCTTAAGATGCAGTTTGTCTTCACTTTTACTATAGGAAAAGTCAACATTTTCAAAAAGAATGCTTCCGTCTTTGACCTGCATAACAGGGTTTTCAGGATTTACAATGTCGCTTTCCTCGTTAAGTACGTTAACAATTCTTTCCGCTGAAGCCTTTGCCATTGTTATCATAACAAATGCCATTGAAATCATCATAAGGCTTGAAAGAATGTTCATTGTGTATGAAAAAAGCGAGGTGAGCTGACCTGTTGTTAAGGTAGAGTCAACAACCACGTATTTTGCGCCGATCCAGGAAATAAGAAGAATACAGCTGTATACCGCAAACTGCATTGCAGGGGCGTTGAAGTTAAGAAATTTTTCTGCCGAAAGGAACATATTTTTAAGCTCGTCTGTTTTTCCTTTAAAGCCTTCTGTTTCAAAGTCCTCTCTTACGTACGCCTTAACCGCCCTGATGCCTGTTATATTTTCCTGAACTTTCATATTAAGTCCGTCATATTTTTTAAATACTTTTATAAATATTGGATGCGCATGAGAAATTATAAACGCAAGCACCGCTACAAGGAAAAGTGCCGCTCCCACGAAAATAAGCGACATTTTCGGGTTGATTGAAATTACCATAACAAGAGCGGTAACAAGCATAAAGGGTGAACGGGCACACATTCTTATTACCATCTGATACGCATTCTGCAAGTTCGTTATGTCGGTTGTAAGAACCGTTATAAGTCCCGAGGTGGAAAATTTGTCAATATTTGAAAAAGAAAGGCTCTGGATGTGACGATATACACCGCCTCTTAAGTTCTTCGCAAAGCCTGTTGAAGCCTTTGCGGCAAAAAATGCACAGAGTATTCCGAACAGAAGTGAAAACAGAGCACAAACAAGCATTACCCCGCCCCACTTAAAGGTGTATTTTAAATCGCCTTTGTTAACACCAAAGTCGATTATATTTGCCATAATAAGAGGTATTATCATTTCAAGAATAACCTCACACATTACGGTAAGCGGAGAAAGCAGAGATGCAGTCTTATATTCTCCTATATACTTTTTTAATGTCTTAATCACACTACCATCTCCTTATTACTAAGGTACTATTTTATCAAAATACCGCCCCGCAGTCAATTGTATTCACACATATTTCACAAAATCGGTTGACAAAATTTTTCATTGGGATATAATTTTAATATACTTATTAAAAAGGGGAAGTATTACTATGTTTACCTATGCAAAGCCCGTTTTTCTTAAAAACTTAAAAAACGAAATGAATGTTACGGCATTTTTCTGCGCCAATTTTGAATACGACGAAGGAATTGCCCGCCTTGAGGTTACAGGTGCAACCAAATACAAGGTTACGGTTAACGGCGGCTTTATCTGTGCAGGACCTGCAAAGGCACCTCACGGCTACTGCAAATTCGACAGCATTGACATTACAAATTTTGTTACCCCCGGAATCAATCAGATTGTAATTGAAGTTGCAAGCTACAATGTTCATTGCTATGACGGGATTTCTTCCCCCGGCTTTATATGGGCAGAGGTTCAGGCAGACGGAAAATGCGTTGCGGCAACAGGCAATAACTTTATAGGTTTTCTTGATATGGAGCGCGTGCAGAAATGTTCAAGATACTCTTTCCAGAGACATTTTTCCGAGGTTTATGTTATCGGCGGTTCCACAATGATTCAGACAGAGCTTGAGGTTATTGACACAGGTCTTATTCCTATTAAAAGAGATGTCAGCTACCCTGTTTATCCTTTTGCAGAACCGAAAAAAATTCTTCACAGAGGAAAATTCAAAGCTGTTGACAAAGAGATACGCCTTACTCACGCCGAGGGCGATGTTGAAAAAGGCATTGCGGACGGATTTAAACAGAATGAACTTGAATACAATCCCCGCCACTACCTTGCAAAGGCGGAATACTCCGATATTAAAAAGCTCAATTCAACTGTTAAATACCCCGTTGCTCTTAAAAAAGGCGAATTTGTTACCTTTGAATTTGACATCAACACAGTCGGATTCATAAAATCCGCATTCAAGACCAAAGGCAAATCAAGAGTTATGTTCGGCTTCAGCGAAAAGCTCGATAACAACAACTTTATTTCGGGCGAAAACGGAATTACAAATATAATTGACTTTCATCTCGTTACCGACGGCGGTTTTGAAAGAGAGGCTTTTGAGCCATCGGGATTTAAGTATATTACCGTATTTGTTGATGAGGGCGAAGCAGAAATCTGCGACCTTTGCGTAAGACAGATGCTTTCTCCGACTGACAAGGCTCCGAAAATCAAATGCAACAACACAAACATTAAAAAAATATATAAAGCGGCTCTTCAGTCTTACAGATGCAACAGCATTGACGAATTTTACGACTGCCCCACAAGGGAAAGAGCGGGCTGGCTTTGCGACAGCTCCATGTCTGCAAAAACAGAGTTTTTCCTGACAGGTGAAAATACTCTTGAAAAATCCTTCCTTAACAGTTTTGTTTTAGGAAAGAACATATATTCAAAAACACTGCCCGAAGGTATGACACCTATGTCCTATCCTTCAGACGTGCTTGACAGAAAGGGGAATTTCATTCCTCAGTGGGCAATGCACTACATACTTGAGATTTACGATTTTCTTAAAAGAAATCCAAAAGAAAAAGCCATTAAATTCAAAGGCATTGTTTATGACATCTTAAAAGGTTTTTCAAACTTTGAAAACAAAGACGGTCTGCTGGAAAATCTGCCCGGCTGGAATTTTGTTGAATGGTCAGAGGCAAACAAATGGACTGCGGGGGTAAATTACCCTACCAATATGCTTTATTCAAAAGCTTTGGAATGTGCAGGACTTTTATATTCAGATAAAAAACTTACTGACAAAGCAGAAAGCATAAGAAAGACCGTAACAGAAAAATCCTTTGACGGAAAATTCTTTACAGACGACGAAAATGGCAATCAGTCTCAGGTTTGTCAGCTTTATGCAATAAAATATATGAATATTGAGTTAAATGACGAAAAATATTCGGCAATCAAGAGCTTTGTTTTAAAGAATGAAATTCCGGAAAGCTTTGAACCTTTAAATCTTTTCTTCGGCATTTATCTTAAACTTGACATTCTTGCAGAACTTAAGGAGTACAAAAAGCTCCTTGAAACTATTGAAAAGGTTTTCGCTCCGATGGCAAATGAAACAGGAACTCTCTGGGAACACAAAACCGCAAAGAACAGCTTAAACCACGGCTTCGCCTCCTGCGTAATGGTGCATATTTACAATGCTTTGAAAGAAATTAACGGATAAAAATCATAATTACCGGCGGGACTGAAAGTCCACCGAATAATCTGCCGGCCGCAAGCTTGCCCTGCCGCCACAGATGCGGCTGCTGTTTCAGCCTCCCTTGTGCAAAGGGAGGTGGGGGCACGGCTTGCCGTGACGGAGGGATTGCAATATACACGCTCAAACAACCCCTCAGTCACCTTACGGC
>CAZMHL010000135.1:0-5379 GCA_964566065.1 uncultured Eubacteriales bacterium | reverse complement strand
GGGAGAGCATTGCAATGTGTACTCCGCAGTCCAAGTTGCATCCGCAAGGATTTTATTGGACGGATATTACTTCGGTTCAATATGAACTGTTGGATTCATATGATAACGCAATGGTCATTTTCAGATTGCAGGGACATATGCTTGTGATGTTAAATTGGGAAGATTTGAAACCATATTTTACAGCGGAGTGTATGAGAAATAATCCGAATGAAGGTAATCATTGGAAGCTGAATATTTACACAGACCATATAAAGGTAAGTGGCAATGAGAATGAGCTGAAAGTAAAAGCAATAAAATATACAGGAAAGTAAGATATAAGGCACTTCTTCGGAGGTGCTTTTTTCGTACCCATTTTTAGGAGGTCATATGATTATGCTTAGTATACTTGGTGCGCTTCTGATTAGGGAAGCCATCAATCAGACATTGGAGGGATAACGATGGGAATTAGAGAAATATTAGGTCTCAAACAGGCAAGGGATAAACCCACAAATACAGTCAGAAGTGGTTATTCATTTATGTTCGGCAGAACCACAAGCGGTAAGCCCGTGAATGAGAGAACCGCCATGCAGACCACGGCAGTTTATGCCTGTGTCAGAATATTGGCAGAAACATTGGCGTCTTTACCGCTTCATGTGTATGCCTATAAGGATGACGGTGGTAAAGAACTTGTGCATGACCATCCTTTATATTGGCTTCTTCATGATGAGCCGAACCCGGAGATGACTTCATTTGTGTTCAGGGAAACACTGATGAGTCATCTTTTAATTTGGGGTAATGCCTATGCACAGATAGTAAGGGATGGAGCAGGAAGGGTGCTTGGTCTGTATCCTCTGCTTCCCAATATGATGGACGTGGACAGGGATGCCAAGGGCAATCTTGTGTACACCTATTCAAGGCAGAGTGATGAGAATCCAAACTTCAAAACGATGGGAGATATTACGCTTCGGAGTGACGAGGTGCTTCACATTCCGGGTCTTGGCTTTGACGGTCTTATCGGATACTCTCCGATTGCAATGGCAAAGAATGCCGTGGGCATGACACTTGCCTGTGAGGAATACGGAGCGAGTTTCTTTGCCAACGGTGCAAATCCCGGCGGTGTGCTTGAACATCCCAGTGTATTAAAAGACCCGTCAAAGGTAAGGGAGTCTTGGAACTCCGTGTATAAGGGAGTTTCCAATGCCCATAAGGTGGCGGTCTTGGAAGAAGGCATGAAATACCATCAGATAGGAATACCACCGGAAGAGGCACAGTTCTTGGAAACGAGGAAGTTTCAGATAAATGAGATTGCAAGATTGTACCGGATACCGCCACACATGGTAGGAGATTTGGAGAAGAGCAGTTTCAGTAATATTGAGCAGCAGTCTTTAGAGTTTGTGAAATACACACTTGACCCTTGGGTAATCAGATGGGAACAGGCTCTACAGAAGGCACTCCTTTTACCGGGAGAGAAAGGCAAGTATTTTATTAAGTTGAATGTGGATGGATTGCTCCGTGGAGATTATGAGTCCCGTATGAACGGATATGCAACCGGAAGACAGAACGGATGGTTTTCTACCAACGATATCAGGGAGATGGAGGACATGAATCCGATTCCTGAAGAGGAAGGCGGTAACCTCTATCTGATTAACGGTGGTATGTGCAAATTGGCAGATGCGGGTATTTTTGCCGGAACCGGACAGGAACAGGCAGAAGAGCCAAAGTCGGAAGAGCAACCGAAGCAGGAAAACAGAAAGAGAGGTAAACGATGAAACGCAAGTTTTGGAATTGGGTTAAGAATGAGGGCGAACTCGGTATTGAGCGAACCCTCTTTTTAAATGGCGAGATTTCGGATGAAACTTGGTACGGGGATGAAGTGACTCCTAAGTTGTTTAAGGATGAACTTAATTCCGGGGACGGTGACATCACGGTATGGATTAACTCGCCGGGTGGAGATGTGTTCGCAGCTGCACAAATCTACAATATGCTCCGTGATTACAAGGGAAGCGTAACCGTTAAGATTGACGGCTTGGCTGCCTCGGCAGCATCTGTGATTGCGGTGGCGGGAGATACCGTTTTAATGTCCCCTGTGGCTATGATGATGATTCACAATCCGGCTACCCTTGCTATTGGCAATGCCAAGGAAATGGAAAAGGCAATCGGAATGTTAAACGAAGTGAAGGAAAGCATCTTAAATGCCTATGAGGATAAGACGGGTCTTAAGAGAAGCAAGTTATCCAAGATGATGGATGACGAAACTTGGTTTAATGCCAAGAAGGCTGTGGAACTCGGATTTGCCGATAAAATCCTCTTTGCAAAGGAAGAGGAGCCGGAGAAAGAAGAGGACGATGAAAAGCCACCAAAGCCGAATGAGGGCGAAGGAGAGGGCGAAAACGAGGATGAGGAGAAGGACGGCAAGAAAAAGAAACTACCGTTCCAGACGGATTCCGTTATGTTTTCCCGTAAGGCCACGGATGATTCGTTCCTTTCCAAGGTAACTGTGGCGGAGCCTAAAAATATGATACCAATTAACCAGTTAGACAAGAGACTGAGTCTCTTAAAACATTAAGGAGGATTGCGATATGAGCAAGATTTTAGAATTAAAGGAAAAGAGAGCAAGGGCATGGGAGGCTGCGAAAGCATTCCTTGATGCCAAGAGAACCGATGACGGATTTGTGTCCGGGGAAGATGCTGCCACCTATGACAGAATGGAGGCAGACGTTGTAAATCTCGGTAAGGAAATCGAGAGACTGGAAAGACAGGCGGTAATCGATGCGGAACTTGCCAAGGCAACCGCACAGCCGATTATCAATAAGCCTTCTGCCATGCCAAACGGTGCAGAAAAAACAGGAAGAGCGAGTGATGAATATAAGAGAGCGTTCTGGAACGGAATGAGAAACAAGATGTCTTATGAAGTTCAGAACGCTCTTTCCATTGGCACGGACTCCGAGGGTGGCTACCTTGTACCGGATGAATATGAGAAGAAACTTGTGGAAGCGTTACAGGATGAGGTGTTCTTCAGAAGCCTTGCAACCGTTATCCGCACTTCAAGCGGTGACCGTAAGATTCCGATTGTAACAAGCCGTGGAGAGGCAGCATGGATTGATGAGGGTGGTCAGTTCCCTGAATCCGATGACAGCTTCGGTCAGACATCCATTGGTGCTTATAAGCTGGCTACCATGATTAAGGTGTCTGATGAACTCTTAAATGACTCCGTATTCAATATTGAAGCCTACATTTCCAAGGAGTTCGGCAGAAGAATCGGTGCAAAGGAAGAGGAAGCATTCTTCATCGGTGACGGCAGTGGAAAGCCTGTCGGTATTTTCAATGTTACAGGCGGAGCGGAAACAGGTGTGACTGCAGCAAATACATCCATCACATTTGATGATGTCATGGATCTGTATTACAGCTTGCGTGCGCCTTACCGTAACAAGGCAACATGGCTTCTTAATGATTCTACCGTTAAGGCAATCAGAAAGCTGAAGGATGGTAATGGTAATTACATCTGGCAGCCTTCCGTAAAAGAAGGAGAGCCGGACAGAATCCTTAACCGTCCTTACAGAACTTCCATCTATGTGCCTGAACTTGCTGCCGGAAACCGTGTCATGGCATTTGGTGACTACAGCTACTACTGGATTGCAGACCGTCAGGGTCGTTCCTTCAAGAGATTGAATGAACTTTATGCAACCACAGGTCAGGTCGGCTTCTTAGCTTCCGAGCGTGTGGATGGTAAGCTGATTCTTTCCGAGGCTGTCAAGACCCTTGATATCAAGGCAAAGGCAACATCGTAGGAATGAGGTGATTCTTTATGGTCTCATTGGAAATGGCAAAGAAGTATCTGAGGGTGGACAGTTCTGACGAAGACGAGTATATCCAGAGTCTGATTACCACAAGTGTTCAGCTTTGTGAGAATGTTTCAAGGCGGGACCGTGAGACACTCGCCAACTATAAGTCGCTGTCACAGACCGCAATACTGTATGCGGTGGGATATTTGTACGAGCATAGGGAAGATGCAGACCATAAGGAGTTGCTTGACACACTTAGGAATCTTCTCTTTGTGATAAGGGAGGAGATATTTTGACGATTAGTGAAATGCGTGAGCGTATCCTCTTCCAAAAGAGCAGTGCAGGGAAAGATAAAAACGGAAATCACACTCTTTCATGGGTGGATTTCTTTTCCTGTGCTGCCTATGCAAACAACCTTTCCGGTAGTGAGTATTGGGCAGCTGCACAGGTCAATGCACAGACGGATATGTTTTTTATGGTGCGTTACTGTAGCGAACTTGCTGATATTGATTCGGAGCATTTCCGTATCATATTCAAGGGAGCAATCTATAACATTACCTTTGTTGATAACATCCAATATGAAAATAAGGTGCTAAAGATAAGGGTAGCAAAGGCGGTGAGATGATGGCAGGAAGTATTGATATTGATGATTTGGCTGATGAGATTATGGACGGTCTTATGGAGTATGCCGACCTTGCCACGGATACTGTGAAGAAGGCGGTAAAGAAAGCCGGGAACACGGTAAAGAAGGAGATACAGGCAAATGCTCCTACGGATACCGGGAAATACAAAAAAAGTTTCAAGGTAACCAAGAGGAAGGAAACTGCTAATACTTTGGAGGTAACCGTTCACAGCAAAAACCGATATCAGCTGACACACCTTTTGGAAAAGGGTCATGCCAAAAGAGGCGGTGGTAGGGTTAGTGCCATTCCTCATATTGCACCGGCCGAAGAAAAAGGTATCCATGAACTTACGGAAGAAATAGAAAGGGGACTTAGCTGATGACACATGGAGAAGTAATGGCAATGGTGGATGAGATGGGTTATCCGTCAGCCTATGACCATTTTGCAGAAGGCGAATCCCCGGAACCGCCTTTTATTGTTTTTCTGTATCCGAAAGCCAACAATTTTGCTGCGGACGGAAAAGTGTATTATAAAATTAACCGTTTGAACATTGAACTCTACACGGATTTGAAGGATGTGGAGTTGGAAGAGAAAGTGGAAGCCGTGCTTGATTCGCACGGTATTTTTTATGCCAAAAGCGAAGTATGGATTGAGTCTGAACGTCTGTATGAGGTGCTTTATGAAATGGAGGTATAGAGATGGCAAATAAGAAAAATAAAGTAAAATTCAACATTTGTAACGTCCACTATGCACCGATTACGGTTGCAGAGGACGGAACGGTAACATTTGCAACACCCGTGCAGATGCCGGGTGCTGTATCCATCAGCTTAGACCCTACCGGAGAGCCGGAGTCTTTCTATGCGGATGGTATTGAATATTATGTTATCAATAACAATCAGGGTTATGACGGTGACCTTGAACTTGCGATGATTCCTGAATCATTCCGCACCGATATCTTAAAGGAAACAGCAGATGCCAACAACGTGCTTGTGGAG
>CAZMHL010000134.1:0-5436 GCA_964566065.1 uncultured Eubacteriales bacterium | reverse complement strand
CTTTAAGGTCTTCTTTTCTTGCTTTGTTAGCTGATCTTGCAAGACCGATAGCACCCTCAGCAGCAGCGAAGGATTCGTGACCTGCAAGGAATGCGAAACATTTTGTTTCGTCTCTTAAAAGCATAGCACCGAGGTTACCGTGACCGATACCAACTTTTCTGTCGTCTGCAACAGAGCCCGGGATACAGAATGACTGTAAACCGAGACCGATTTTTTCTGCTGCGTCAGCAGCTTTTGTGCAACCGTCTTTGATTGCGATTGCAGCACCTACGATGTATGCCCAGCAAGCGTTTTCAAAGCAGATTGGCTGAATACCTTTAACAAGGTTATAAACGTCAATGCCTTTATCGTCGCAAATCTGTTTTGCTTCTTCGATTGAGCTGATGCCGTGTTTAGCAAGCTCTGCATTGATCTGATCTATTCTTCTTTCATAACTTTCAAATAATGCCATTACAAATTACCTCCTTATAAATTATTCATGTCTTGGATCAAGCAATTTTGCAGCATCGTCAACTCTGCCGTACTGACCGCTTGCTTTTTCCATAGCTTCGTTTGCATCCATACCTTTAGCAATCATTTCCATCATTTTGCCGAGGTGAACGAATTTATAACCGATAATCTGATTGTCTTCGTCAACTGCGATTTTTGTTATGTAACCTTCTGCAAGTTCAAGATATCTTGGACCCTTGTCAAGTGTTGCATAGGTTGTACCAACCTGTGAACGAAGTCCTTTACCAAGGTCTTCCAGACCTGCGCCGATAGGGAGACCGTCTTCTGAGAAAGCAGTCTGTGTACGACCGTAAACAATCTGAAGGAATAATTCTCTCATAGCTGTGTTAATAGCATCACAAACAAGGTCTGTGTTAAGAGCTTCAAGAATTGTTTTACCAACAAGGATTTCAGATGCCATAGCAGCTGAATGGGTCATACCGCTGCATCCAACTGTTTCTACGAGTGCTTCCTGGATGATACCTTCTTTTACGTTAAGTGTAAGCTTACATGTTCCCTGCTGAGGAGCACACCAGCCGATACCGTGTGTAAGACCTGAAATGTCTTTAACTTCCTTAGCCTGAGTCCATTTACCTTCCTGCGGAATAGGAGCAGGACCGTGATATGCACCCTTAGCCAAAGGACACATATGCTGTACTTCTGTTGAATATTTCATATACATACCTCCTGTATAAATTTCCTAACTAAAGATTATATCATAATTGACGAAAACTGTCAATTTATTATTTATTATCTATTCTTTAAAAAACGGACAGAGTTTCCTCCGTCCGTTTTTAAATTACATAGTAATTTTAACAACCTGCGATTCATCAAGCCATTCAACTTTTGCACCGAGAGCTTCTGAAATAAATCTTACGGGAACAAGTGTTCTGTCGTCAATTACTACAGGAGCAACGTCGATTTCCTGCGGAACACCGTTGATATAGATTGTTTTTTCACCGATTGTGAGCTTAACCTCTGTGGTTGTAATATCCCAGGAATCGGATGTTACTCTCTTTGCTGTTACTGTCTGAGTTGCATCGTCCCATTCAACCACTGCGCCAACGTCCTCAAAGATTTTTCTCATAGGAACCATTGTTCTGTCGTTGATTAATTGTGGAGATACGTCGAACATTACTGTCTGACCGTTGATTAAAACTTTGACATCGTCTTCTCTTATCTGATAGAAGATATTTGAATTGTCGGGTGCACCGTAGAAGATACCTCTTCCGCTGCCGCCGATATAAACGATACCGAACTGCTGTCTGTCAGCAGCAATCATACCGATAATCGGAATTTTATGGATTTTTGTTGTCGATTCGTCGTAAATCTTTGTCCAGGTTTTGCACATATCCTGTGAACGATAGATGCCATAATTACCGTCTTTTGTTGCAATAACATAAACTGTCATCGGGTCGCCGGCTTTTTCTTCTATACCGAAAGCAAAGTCGATAACTTTGTCAAAGTCGCCTTCAACATACTTGAAGAGGTCGCCCTGAGTTGATGAATACATAAGTTTGCCGCCGTTGATTGCAAAGAGGTATCTTGTTCCGGGCATTGTTTCGATTTTGCTTGCAGATTCCATTATTGTTATTGCTTTGTATGTCACACCGTAGTCTTCACTCTTATAGAGGGTTTTGTCCGAATTTGACATATAGTAAACAACATTTGGCTCTTTCTGGTCAACTGTAAGATAATAAAGTCTTCCCCACTTACTGTCTCCCGAGTATGCAGGAGCATTTGAAATTGTCCAGGTTTTACCGTTATCAAAGGTTACTGCAGGAGCAGTTTTGCCGTACAAAGCATATACTGCAAGATTTCCTGTTTCAGGATAAGGCTCATTTGAAACTGCGCAGCTGAAAGAATACTGACCTGCAACAGGGCAGGATTCCATCATTCTCCAGTTAAGTCCGTTGTCTGTTGAATACCAGCAAACATCCTTACCTATTCTTACAACATAGTTAGGATTGCCCTCTGAAAAGGCTGTAGTTGCAGGGTTAGAGTTTTTAGGCGGAAGCATATTGGGCATATGCTGAGTTACGTCTGTAAATCTGCCGCCGAGATAGTCGTAAGTATCAACAATAAGTCTTGCGCCTACGGGCAAGGTGTGAAGATATCTCAAACAACCGTGTTCAACACCTTTAAGGTAGTTGGTGATTTTAACATTTTCATCCCAGAGGTTTTCTGTCATATAGAAGTTACCCCAGCCTGTAAAGCCTGCTCTGTTTTTATTAAACGGGTCCATTGCGATTGTTGTTGTGTTACAGAAGAAGGTGTTGTATTCAATACGCGGGATGTAGTTATTTCTGATAAGAGTATCGTTTAAAAGTATCCAGGTCTTACCGCCGTCTGTTGACTTATAGGCATATTCGCCGTAAGAGCCAACAGGTCCCCAGTACATAACAGCTACCATAAGGTTAGAGTCTGACGGGTAAATCATTGATGTGCGGAAGTTCTTACCTGCAACAGGAGAAACGATTGACCAGGTTCCGTTTTTATCCATTTTGTGAAGGTCTTTACTTGTTCCGATAAGGATTGTTCCGTCATCTGACATATTGATTGTCCAGATTACCTGATCCTCGGGAATTGTACAACCTGAAACTCTTTCCCAGCTTGAACCGTAGTCATTTGAAACCCAGAGGCCTGCGCCGGTTGTTCCGAGATAAATTCTCTTTGAACCGTTGGCATCGCCCGAATTTTTATCGTAAAGAATACCTCTCGGGTTTACTCCGTCACGACTTGTTTCAAAAGGAACAGGAAGCTCTTCCCAGGTTTTGAAGCCGTCTGTACTTCTTACAAGTCTTCCGTCCATTGTTGAACACATTACAACGTCAGAGTTGTTCGGGTCAACGGCGATACATTCTTTGGCGTTTCTGTAACCGCCGTTGGCGCAGAAATAAGCTTCAAAGCCTGTATCCTCCCAGGTGTCACCTCTGTCGTAGGATTTCATAACATGACCTTTATAGTTTTCTGTTTTGTTTGCATACATACCAAATGCGATATATATGATATCAGGGTTATTCGGGTCAAGAGCCATACCGTCAACGCCGAGGGTATAGTCCTGAGCCTGCTGAACAGTAAAGTTATCTGTTATAGGTTCCCAGATGTAAAGGTCGTTGTTCCATCTGTAAGCACCGCCCATATCGGTACCCATATACATAAGGTCTTTTTCCTTTGGATGGAAGAGAAGGTGTGTTGAACAGCCTGTACCGCCTTCCATTACCTGACCCCATTCATATCCTGTGTCAGCTTCAGCCGTCGGCTCAACATCGTTATAGTTAGGGTAAAGAGCTGCAGAAGCTTCGTAAGGCTCGTCAAAAACTATATTAAGTGTATCAATTACAAAATTGTAGCCTGAGCTTTTTGTATTTTTACCGTCAGGTCTGAATTCAAACCATCTTGTTTCACCGAGGTCGCAAGCCGCTACACCGAATTCTACTTCTACGATTTCCTCTGTCGGTGAGTACATATCAATTTTTTCGCCGACACGAAGGTTTGTATCGGAGAACCAGAGCTGGATAATACCGCAATCGGGACCTTTTCTTACCTTAGCGGTAATTTTGTACCAGCCTCTCTGCCAGATTGGAGCGTAAAGTCTTATGTAATCATTGAAAATCCAGTCTTCGCCGTTTGTGGCTTTAAGCTGATAAGCTTTTCCGCCGCTGAAAGCAGAATTTTCAATAATTTCAACCTCGCCTTTTTTAGCGGCAAGGGTTAAGTTTTCCGCTTCATAATAGTCTGCCGCTTTAAGGTTTAATGCAGAAGCGGATAAACCCATTGACATTACCATCATAAAAGCAAGAGTTAATGCAATAATCTTTTTCATATGATTTCCTCCTTTTCATATCTTTAGAATAACATATCCTAAACAACAAAGCAATACCGCAATTGATTGTTTTACAAAAAACAGCAATAACATCAAAAATTATGTGACGTTTTGCTGTACAAAAAAGATTTTCTCCCCCGACATTCATTATAATATAAAAACACCTTGTTTTCCTTTGAAATTTTTATCATTTTATTAAAAAACACGAAAATTTTATTGATTATTTGCCATATCTTTGTTAAAATAACTCTATTGGCGGTGATTTATATGTATTTTGAAAAAGGAAATTACGATTTTTTTGAGCGTCTTGAATATACAGAGGAACGACAGATGAGCGACTATCACATTCACGACATTTACGAGCTTTACTATCTTGTAAGAGGAAACGTGTGGTATTTTGTCGGAGACGAAATTTTCAAGCTCAATCCGGGGGAAATGCTCTTTACTCCAAGCAATGTTTATCACAAAACCAACTATGAGGAAAACGCCTCGGTTGAACGTATTCTTTTTTCGTTCCCGAAAGATTATGTTGACGGCGAATATACAAAATACTTAAAAGAGCTTGAAGCCGCAAAGCACATTCAGTTTCCGCAGAACCGGCTTTATAAAATTCAGGAAATTATTAAAAAAATTGAGTTTGAGCACAATCATAGGACAGAGGACTTTGAAAAAATGCAGAAAGCATTGTTTTATCAGCTTCTTATTATGATTTCAAGATTGAAGCTTACGGAAACCAAAACAAAATATTCCCAGTCCTATAAAATTATTCAGGAGGCGGTGCAGTTTATAAGTGCCAATTACAGCCAGGACTTAACCTTGTCGGGACTTGCCGAAAAGTATGCAATGAGTCCTACCCACTTTTCAAGTCAGTTTAAAAAGGTTACGGGTGTCGGAATGAACGACTATCTTAACATAACAAGAATTGTGGCAAGTGAAAAGCTTCTTGAAACTACTAACCTTCCCATAACGAAAATTGCAATGGAATGCGGCTTTAACGACAGTAACTATTTCGCCGCAGTATTTAAAAAAATAAAGGGAATAACCCCTAAAAAGTATTCTTTGCAGTATAAAAAAGTGTTTTATTAAACACTTCAACTCCCCTGCCCCTCATTCTTGAGGGG
>CAZMHL010000133.1:0-5489 GCA_964566065.1 uncultured Eubacteriales bacterium | reverse complement strand
CTTATTGCCCTAAGGGGGCAGTGCAAGCCACCGGCACGGCCGGTGGTTATGACTTTAGATCTTCTGGCTACGAACAAACCTCGCCTGACTCGCTGTACCATCGTACAGCTTCGGGTTTCCAAAAGCAAGGTAAACCTTGCTTTTGCCCGGTTTGTTCGTTCCGAATCATTTTTTCCTATCCCCTGAAAAAGGAGGTGTAAATAAATTTACACCTCCTTTTTGTATAGCTAACAATCTTCTTTGTACAAAATGACGTCTTCCACTTTGCAGTCAAGAATTCTGCAAAGGTCATTTAAAGTGACGGTGCTTATGGGTTTGTTGTGTCTCAATCGGTCAAGCAGGCTTCGGCTTATGTTGTGTTGATTAATCAGTTTGTAAGTAGATATGCCCCTTGACTTCAGTGTCAAATAAAAAGGCTCATAGGTTATCATTTAAACCACCTCAATACTATCATAAAATATGCTCGTATTATTGACAATTGTCGATAAACCGAGTATAATTGTTGTGTGCTCGATTTATAGAGTATAAATTCTTAATTGGATGGATGTTGATGAGAAAATCATTAATTTGTACAGTTGTTTTTGTGTGTTTTGGGGCAGTAATATCCGCTCTTGTTACTGTTAGTAATAATATTAACGGAAAAGAAACTTTAGATATGGGCAATAATATAAAAATTACAACAGAAGAAGAAAATAATAATGGTGAAACTGTCGTTGAAGAGCAATACAAGGAAACGACATTAATCTTAGGACAATAACAGTAAATTCAAACAATACAGCCTATGTTGCTGCTGACAACGTATTGTTCAACAGAGCAAAAACAAAGCTTATCCATTGTCCGGCATTAAAGAGCGGGGAATATAAAATTCCGGATACAGTTACCGAAATCGGTGATTATGCCTTTGTTTCAAACACAGGTCTTACAAAGGTAATCTTTGGTGAAAATGTTAAAACGGTGGGAAGCTATGCTTTCAGAAAAGCTCAAATTAACAATGCAGTATTCAATTCCAATATTGAAACTATAAAGAGCTTTGCATTCCATAGCTGCGAAAATCTTGAATCGGTTGTTCTTCCCGAAGGTGTAAAAACAATAGAAGCAAATGCATTTGAATATTGCTACGGACTTGAAACCCTTGAACTTGGAGGAACTGTAACTGTAGGTGAGTATGCTTTCAGAGGCTGTAAGGCAATGACAAGCGTAACAATTTCAGATAAGCTCACAACAGTCGGTCAGTATGCATTCTACAAATGCACTGCACTTACAGATGTTTACTACAACGGAACAGAAGAACAGTGGAATAAAATCAGCTTCGCAGAGGGTAATGAACCTCTTACAGGAGCAACGGTTCATTTTGTGGAATAATTTAAGAAACACCCTCGGGTGTTTCTTTTTTGTGTAAAAACTGTGAAAAAAGTTTTTATAGAAAAAACATACATTTTAGCGGGTTTTGTGTTATACTTATAATGAGGTGAGATATTATGGCAAAAATCCTTATTGTTGACGATGAAGAAAGAATAAGGGATATAATTAAAGAATATCTTGAGTTTGAAAAATTCGGCTTTGATGAGGCGTCCGACGGAATTGAAGCAATTGATAAAATAAAAAGCACAGAATTTGACGCAGTTGTGCTTGACATAATGATGCCGAAGGTTGACGGATTTACGGTGCTGCGTGAAATCAGGAAGTTCACACAGGTTCCGGTAATAATGCTTTCCGCAAGAGGCGAAGAATACGACAAGCTTTTCGGTTTTGAAATGGGCGTTGATGACTACATTACAAAGCCGTTCAGTCCCAAAGAGCTTGTTGCAAGAATAAAGGCAATTCTTAAAAGAGCAGGTGCAAGCGGCGAAGAGGGACACTTGCTGAAGCTCAAAGGAATTGAAATAGATGAAAACGGCAGAAAGGTGCTTGTGGACGGCAATGCGGCGAACCTTACGCCCAAAGAATTTGATCTTTTGGTGTATATGGTTAAAAATCAGGGGGTTGTTCTTTCAAGAGAAAAAATCCTTGAAAAAATATGGGGTTATGAGTTCTTCGGCGACGACAGAACCGTTGATACTCACATAAAAATGCTCAGAAACAGCTTGGGACCTTACCGAGATTACATTAAAACAATCTGGAGCATAGGTTACAAGCTGGAGGTTGATGATGCTTAAATCCATTAAATTCAAAACCTGGACAAATATGATGGGTGTTATGGGCATAATACTCGTTTTAATCTGGCTTCTTCAGGTAGTTTTTCTTCAGGACTTTTATGAGCTTATGAAAGAATGGGACGTTAAAAAAGTTCAGAAAGAAGTTGTTGACGTTCTTTCCAACGAGGGCTCTCTTGATGAAAACTATGAGGGAATTCTGCAGATATCCCAGGAAAATGATTTGTATATAGAAGTATATGACGAGAACGGAAACCTGGTTATTTCCCCTTTGTCTTATTTTTTCGGGGCAAAAGGAAGCCATCGTCCTAACTTTACAATGAACAATCTGTTTGGTGACAGCACAGTTTCGGCGACATTGTCGGAAATGACCTTAAAAGGGCAAAGAACCAAAACAATGAAGTTTGATGCCGACAGAGGCGGACGCACCACAATGTTCCTTATAGACAGGTTTTCTCTGGACGATGTGAATTACTATGCGGTATCAAGAGCATCGCTTATTCCTGTCCAGGCAACGGCGGAAATCCTTTCCAGGATGATATTCTATATTTTTATAGCAATGATTATCCTTTCGCTTATTATGTCATTCTGGTTTGCATCGTCAATCACAAGACCCACAAGAGCCCTTTCCCATGCAGCTAAGGAAATTACGGCAGGCAATTTTGGCGTAAAGGTTGACTATGAAAGCGAAGATGAAATGGGTCAGCTTGTTAATGATTTTAACGAGATGACTGCCGAGCTTTCAAAGGTTGACGGAATCAGAAAAGACCTTATTGCAAACGTTTCCCACGAGCTTCGCACGCCTCTTACAATGATAAAGGGCTATGCGGAAACCTTAAGGGATTTAACAATAAACAATCCCGAAAAAAGGGAAAAACAACTTAATATAATTGTTGATGAATCGGACAGACTTTCCGACCTTATTACAAATATGCTTGATCTGTCGCGGCTTCAGGCGGAAAAAACAACCCTTGAAAGAGCGGATTTTGATATGTCCTATATGCTTAACAAGCTTATAAAGAGATATGATATTTTCAAAGATCAGAGCTATGAATTCAATGTTTCAATAGCCGAGGGAGTAAGGGTCAACGGCGACTACGGCAGAATTGAGCAGGTTATCTGCAACCTCATTGACAATGCGGTAAATCACAGCATAGAACATAAAATTATAGACATAAATCTTGGTATGAACGGAAGCTTTTATGTCCGTAACTTCGGTGACGTAATTGAGCCTGAGAACGTAAAGCATATCTGGGACAGATATTACAAAATCGACAAAACCGGCAACCGCCGTGTGACGGGAACAGGTATCGGTCTTTCAATTGTAAAAGAAATTTTAAATCTTCATGGATTTAAATTCGGTGTTACCAGTAGCGAAGAAAACGGTACAGTGTTCTGGGTGAATTTCAAATGATGCGAATTTGAAATTCAATGGTTAAAAAGGCACCTTTCGGGGTGCTTTTTGTGTCTTTTGACAAAAAGTATCAAAAAAATTGTGCAAAATGACGAAAAAAATATAAAGGAAACTGAAAGGATATATAGAAATTAACAGTACACTCGTAATGAGGGATGAAATTTTATGTCGCAGGGGACGATGCCCGCATCGTTCTGATGCACTCATAATGAGAAATGTTTAATTAATGCAGAAAAGCGATTTTCTCTTTACTGCGAAAAGGAGAGTAGATACAAAATGAAAGCTTATGAAACAAAAGACATACGCAATTTATGCGTCCTTGGACACGGCGGTGCCGGAAAGACCTCTTTGACTGAGACAATGCTGTACTTGGGAAAAGGAACGGACCGTATCGGCAAAATCGCAGACTCCAACACAGTATCTGACTATGACGGAGAAGAGGTCAAGAGAAAAATTTCTATATATACAACTGTTGAACCCCTTGAGTGGAAGGACAGAAAAATCAATGTATTGGATACACCCGGTTTCTTTGATTTTGAAAGTCAGGTGAGAGAAGCCGTAAGGGTCAGCGACAGTGCGCTGATCGTAGTTTCCGCAAAGTCGGGAGTTAAGGTAGGAACTGAACGCGCATGGAAGTTCGCAGAAGAGAGAAAAATTCCTAAAATTATATTTGTAAATAAAATGGACGACGATAATGCGGATTATAAAAAAGTTATCGAAGATTTAAGAAATCATTTCGGCGCATCCATAGCTCCGTTCTATGTACCTATGACAAAAGACGACAAATTCTGCGGATACATAAACGTAATTAAAATGGAAGCAAGAAGATTCGAGGGAGAAAAAATTATCGATATGCCCGTTCCGGACGATATGCTGGAAGTTGCTCTCCCTGCAAGACAGATGATTCTGGAGTCTATTGCAGAAACAAGTGAAGAGCTTATGGATAAATACTTTGCAGGTGAAGAATTCACAGAGGATGAAATCAAGGATGCTCTTAAAAAAGGTATTGCAAACCTTGAAATTACCCCTGTTCTCTGCGGAAGCGCTTACACCTCTGCAAGTATCAGAAAGCTTCTTGATGCAGTAAACGATTTCTTGCCTAATCCCTATGAAACAGCGTCAGAATATGCGCACTATCTTGACAACGGTGATGAAGTTGAAGTTCATTACAGAGAAGAAAGACCGTTCAGCGCACTGGTTTTTAAAACAATATCAGACCCATTTGTAGGAAGACTGTCCTTCATAAGAATTTATTCAGGTTCACTTAAAGCCGATACAACGGTGTTTAACTCAAATGCCGGTGAAAATGAAAAAATCGGAAAGCTTTATTATATGTGCGGTAAAAAGCAGATTGAAACAGACAGGGTTTGTGCAGGTGATATCTGTGCAGTACCAAAGCTTTCCATTACAAAAACAGGCGATACCCTTTGTGACCCGTCAAGAAAAATTGTAATTAATAAAACAGCGTACCCGATTCCGAGAATGAGAATGGCGATTTATCCGAAAAACAAGGGTGACGAAGAAAAAATCAGTGCAGGTATTGCAAAAATAAGAGAAGAGGATAAAACAATATCCTTTGAAATAAATAAAGAAACCAGACAGAGCATCATTTCAGGTATGGGCGAAATGCACCTTGACGTGGTTGTTAATAAACTGAAAGAAAAATTTAAGGTTGACGTTGAACTCAAAGAAATGAAAATTGCTTACAGAGAGACAATCAGAGGAAAGGCTAAAGCTGAAGGAAAGCACAAGAAACAGTCAGGCGGTCACGGTCAGTACGGTCACGTTATAATTGACTTTGAGCCATGCCTTGAAAATGACGGACTTACCTTTGAAGAAAAAGTTGTTGGCGGAAGCGTTCCAAAGAACTACTTCCCTGCAGTTGAAAAGGGACTTCGTGAATGTTGCGAAAGAGGCGTTGT
>CAZMHL010000132.1:0-5540 GCA_964566065.1 uncultured Eubacteriales bacterium | reverse complement strand
GATAATTCTGTCAATATGGCTGTAAACCATTCTGATATTGTCCTTTGTGAATAAATCCTGAATTAAAAATTCTTCTCTTAATCTTTCAGTTGTGTAATGTTTAACGTCTCTTGAATTTGATGCGTTTCTTACTTCCATTGTTTCAATCTCCTTTTTAATATAATTTCCGTAAACCTCAATCTGGCAAAGTGCTGCCCAGGAAAGAGGGTCTGCCGCCTGTTTGAAGTTTGTTATGTGAATATATTCTGTCTTTTTCGGTTCCTCAAGCTTTACAACCTGACCTTCTGCAGACTCTTTGAAATCCGCGTGAACCAGACTCTTGTCGGAAAACTCAATATCAAAAGCCTTCCAGTATGTATCGTGTGGAAAATCGGCTCTTAAAAATACTTTAAATTCCGAAACCTCAACCTCTGTTCCGAAATAAACAAAGTAGTCAAGGTCTTCTCTTGCGCCCGCCGCCCAGGAAAGATAAGGATATTTTCCGTGACCAACGTTGTCGCAAACACCGTCAATGGCATTTCTTTCAAAGAATACCGGGTCCTGTCTTGTTACAAAGTTTGCGGCAGCGTGAGGAAAGCACTTGTCGTAAAATCTCTGGTCGTGAGAATTAAGGGCAATGTTTCTTTTGCCGTAAAATTCCTCTTCCTCAATTTCTGCAATATATATTTTGTGACTTTCGCCCTGAAAAGCTTCGGGGTGGTAGCCGTCAAGAAATTTGTCGCAGGGGATTTTGTAGTTAATCACTTTATTTGGTACATAAACAATGCTTTCCTTTAAGTTTTCGTCAAGCTTTATTTTTACATATCTTTCAGAAAGCTCAACATACATAAAGTCACCGTCTTCATATGCACCATCATAAAGGGTGTCAATTACCTCGCCCTCTGCGCGGAATTTAACCTTTTTGTCGGCTGACATAATACGAAGTTTTATCACAGCAATTCACTTCCTTTCAAGTACATCATACTACAATTTAAAAACAATTTCTTTGCATTTTTAACTTATTTATTGCAAATCTCACTTATTTTTAACTACTTCCGCTATATTGTGAATTTCAACACGCGGAATTGTTAAAACAATCTTTCCGTCTTTTTGTTCAAAGGGAATTTCTTTTCCCTCAGGCTGAAGAACTATTTTTTCAACTGAATCTTTTTTAAGAGAAAGCTTAATATCTTCTGCCGCAGGAATAAACTCTTCTGTTGCCATTGTGGGATCCCGATGGTTTCCGTTGGCATTTACAAGCTGAACCAGCAGTTTTCCCTCTTTTTCAAGGCAAACAATCTCAACAAGTCCACGGGCATTTTCAACGGTCACCAGTGGCTCGTACATTTCCTTTGCAATATTTTTTATCAGCTCTCTGTGAAGATACTGCCTGCCCTGATGATACTGTGTTCCGAGGTTCATTCCCACAGCGCACACCTTGCCCTTTCCTAAGTTAAAAGTGCAGGCAAACGGACTTTCCCCCTCTCCTCTTAAAGAAGAACAAAGCCTGCCGATAATTTTCGTATTTTTATCTTTTGCAATTATTTCAAAAGCACCCTCCGTAACACCAAAATCATCGCCCTTTAATTTAAAATAACAGGGTAGGCTTTCGGTACTTCCCGATATGTTATGTCCGAAATTGCACTTTGCCCAGTTGGGCACCTCGGGAATATTTGAATAAGGCTTTACGTCAAAGCCGAAGCCGTAACCGGAAAACATACGGCAGGTTGAAGCACCAACAAGCACAAGACTTCCGCCGTTTTTCACATAACATTCAAGCTTTTTAACCGTTTCTTCCTCAAGACCGTGATAAAGCTCAGGCACCACAATCAAAGGGTATTTGTCATAATTATTTTCAAGGGTATGCTCCGATACAAGCTCTAAAGACTGTCCCGAATCGCAGAAAAGTGCCGTAAGCCCCATAAGCTTTTCCATTCCCTCGCGGGTAAAAGGCTTTGTCATTTCAAAATAGCGGTCATAAGTTGAAACTAAAATTGCCGCCTGATGAACTATTTTTCCTTTAAAGCAATAATCCTGCCGCTTTCTCATAAACTCAGAGAGCTCTTTCATTTTTTTAAGTCTTATAACATTGGGAGAACCGTCGGGAAACTGGGAAATGTTATTCTGATAAGCACCGCCAAGAGAAATAACCGACGCCGCCTCCTGAAGAATCTGTGTTATATGCTTTGCAGGAATAAGAGGTGCTTTGTAAATGTTATAGCGAAAATCCCAGGACATAAGATCCCAGGTTTTATTCTGCTGTGCAAGCATTCTTCCGGCATATCTTGCGGAATTAAAGCAGTTTTCGGGGTTCAGATCACCCGACAGAAAATCTACATCTGCACACACCTTTCCGGGCATATGGTCTGAAAATGCCCAGTTTGAACAAATCTGAAGCTTCGGATATTTTTCGTGGAGTATATCAACATACCTTTTTAAAGTTTTGCGGAACTCTTCCCTTGTATAATCAAGAAACTCTTTGAAATATTTATCTTCAGGCTCTTTTGGTACATCACCATTTAAATCTATCCCTGTTACCTTTTCAAAATTTTCAATATTTTCTTTGCGGTAATCGGGCACAACCGACCAGCAATCGCCGTCAATCCACACTCCGTCAACCTCATAAGTTGCGGCAAGCTCTCCTATCTGCGGAATAAAAAACTTTTCAAAATATTCTCCGTCAAGACGAACGGAGTCGCTGTTCGTTCCATCTTTATTGACTGCGCACTGGCCCGGATTCTCCTTGCAGTAATTTACTTCGTATACACCTGAAAAGTGCATATAAAGTGCTACTCCGCACTCCTTTGTAACCTTTCTCCACAAAGCAAGAGGGTCGCCTTTTATGTATGGCATTGCATTGCCGACCTTTGTCGGATAAGATGACCAGCCCGGATGTCCCTTGCAGTCAATCTGTATAAAATCAGGTTTCAGAGTTTCACAGATTTCACGGATATCTTCTTCCTTAAGCGTTTCACCTATAACAAGTCCCTCTTTCGGCTCTGCATGAAAATCACTGTGCATACCAAAAAAGCTCTCGCATCTTTTTTTAATAGTCATACCTTTTCCTTTCAGACAAAATCTTGATTTTTAATAAATCGGGACGATGCAGGCATCGTCCCCTGCGGCAAAGAATCAAAATCTTTGATTTTGTACATTAACTGACGCAAAGCGGCAACTTCACTTTGACGAAGTCAAAACTTCTCTGCTTTGCAACTTCACTTGCCGCAAGGCAAACATCGTTCTATTTTTTGCTTCCTTCAACAAAGTACGTCGCTTCCATATCCGCAACAGAAGTAGCAAATGCCAATGGGAACATTTCAAATGATTTACCTACGCTCAAGGTGTCCTGAGTGTTTGCAAAACCCATATGGTATCTTATCGCAAAAGCTTCTTCTCTTGTAAGACGCATAAAACCCGAAACAACATAAACAGATTTTTCACCGTGACCATAAGGCAACGGGTCGGAAAACTGATAATAGGGCACCTTTTCCCATTCTCCTCTTTCATTTTTTGCATTTCTGTATTCAACACTGTAGCAACCTGCCTTACAAACATCGTGCAGCAGGGCAACTATTGCAACAGATTCGTCAGAATAGTTCATATTGTAAAGCCCTTTTGCTCTTTCTCTTGAAAGATAGTCAACAAGGCACTCGTAAACATTAACGCTGTGTTCAACAAGACCGCCTTCATAGGCTCCGTGAAATCTGGCAGATGCAGGTGCTGTCATAAAGTCACTCTGTGTGGTTAAGTACTCTAAAAGCTTGTCCGCTCCCTCTCTCTTTATATTTTCATTAAAGTAATAGATAAATTTTTCTTTGTAATCTGTCATATGCAGCTTCTCCTTCCGTTTTTCAAAACGGGCGGAGCAGAGCCCCACCCTACATAAATTCATTTTATAATAAATTTTTTCGGTTGTAAATATATTTGTTGATTTTTTGCCGACTTTATAGTAAAATAGAAACAATCAGAAAGATTGGAGAAATAATATGACAGGTAAACAGAGAGCTTATTTAAGAGGACTTGCAAACAAGATCCCTGCAAAATATCAGATTGGCAAAAACGGAATTGATTATAATTTTTTATCGCTTTTAAGAGATGCACTTGAAAAAAATGAGCTTATTAAAATTCACGTTCTTGAAAACTCAACGGAGGATCCACGCTCTGCCTGCGGTCAGCTTTGCGAAACTTTAGATGCCGAACCCGTTCAGGTTATCGGAAGTAAATTCGTAATTTACAAAGAATCAAAAGAACATAAAACAATCAAATTACCGAAGTAATTTGATTGTTAATGAATGATGAATAATTGATGTACAAACACCGACCACTTTGTCGGTGTTTGTTTTTATTGTATAACGAAAACCACCGGCTAAGCCGGTGGTTCAAAAAAGGTTTTTGCCGTTGAGAAAATCCGCCGCAGCGGCAGGCTCCCCTGTGTAAGGCGAGTCCCTTTGCACAAGGGAGGCTGAAACAGCAGCCGCATCTGTGACGGCAGGGCAAGCTTGCGGCCGGCAGATTATTCGGTGGACTTTCAGTCCCGCCGGTAATAGCGACTTATAGTCGCAGAGCAAACTACCGGCTTAGCCGGTAGTTATGATTGCAGGAAATTACAACTTAAAAGTTGTAATGACGGAAAATCATAAAAGTCTACCTCTATCCCCTCAAGATTAGGGGGCGATGATTGCCTGTGGCAATCGCTTATCGCCGACCGAACCGACAGGTGAGACCAGGGGAGCTGAAGTGTTTAATAAAACACTTTTTTATAAATGAACAAACTTCACCTGCATCCCAACCTTCGCTATTGTTTGAGTTTTTAAAAACTCAACTTAACGCTCGGTTGCTCCATATCCCTTAAAGTCTTGCGACTTTCGGGAACCCCAAATAGTACCTTTGTACGATTTCGGGTTCGGTTTGTTCATTCTGAAACATTTTTCCTATTCCTGTTCATGGTTAGCCCATTCTGCATCCGAATTTAAACAGTCATAAAAGTTTTATTGTGTTTTCTTTATTTTTATGATATAATGAGTTCATTGAAAATGAATTCAGCGATATAAATCCCTAGTGGAATTTGCGATATACCTTACGGTGCGATATATTACTTAGTAATGCGATATGTCCCTTCGGGACGAGATAAGGAATTTATATCATATCGCAACGGAGCAAAGCGGAGTTATATCGCATTTGAACAGAGTGAAAATATATCGCACGAGCGAAGTGAGTATATCTCCAAAAACTTGGCATCTAAATACTGATTTATAATCAATTTATTAAATGAAAAGGAGGAGCATGATGCTTTATATTGGAATAGATTTAGGAACTTCATCGGTAAAACTGCTTTTAATGGATGAAACTGGCGACATTAAAAAGATTGTTTCAAGAGAATATTCGTTATATTTTCCAAAAGATGGATGGTCAGAACAGAACCCCGAGGATTGGTTTTTACAAACTCTGGAGGGGATAAAGGAACTGATTTCTGGCAGTAATAAAGATAAAATTGCCGGAATAAGTTTCGGCGGACAAATGCATGGTCTTGTTGTGTTAGACGCAGAAGATAATGTAATACG
>CAZMHL010000131.1:0-5583 GCA_964566065.1 uncultured Eubacteriales bacterium | reverse complement strand
TAAGCGATTGCCACAGGCAATCATCGCCCCCTAATCTTGAGGGGATAGAGGTACAACTTTTATGATTTTCCGTCATTACAGCTTAAAAGTCGTAATTTCCTACAAATTAAAAAATGCAGGAACTTGCAAAATTGCAAGTTCCTTTTTATATAAAAACAAAGCCGGCATATAGCCGGCTTTGTTCCAATGTTATTATTTATTATTTCTTCTTTATTCTTTAATATCAGTCTCCGAAGCAAACGCCCATATCCTTTGCAAGTACTACATAAGGATCATCAGGTGTTACATTCTTTGTTTTCTGTCCGATTACTTCTTCAAGAGAAACGTGGCTGATTTCATCGCCTTTAAGAACAACCATGTGACCGAAGATGCCTTCTTCCATTGCAAGTTTAACAGCAGCGTTGCCGTATCTTGTTGAAAGAATTCTGTCGTGACCTGTTGGTGAGCCGCCTCTCTGTGTGTGACCGAGGATTGTTGCTCTTGCTTCAAAGCCTGTCATTTCTTCAAGCTTGTCTGCAACAACGTTTGCAATACCGCCAAGTCTGATTGGGTCAGGAGAATCTTCTCTTACTTTGAGAATGACAGCTTCGCCGTCTTTTTCCTTTGCGCCTTCAGCAACAGCAACGATTGAATAATTTTTTCCGTTTGCTCTGTCTTTTTTGATTTTCTCTGCAACCTTGTTGAGGTCAAAAGGAATTTCGGGGAGAAGGATCGCATCCGCTCCGCCTGCGAGACCGCCGTGGAGAGTAAGCCAGCCTGCGCCTCTGCCCATAATTTCAACAACAGAAATTCTGTCGTGTGAACGGGTTGTTGTTCTTAATCTGTCAATTGATTCTGATACTGTTGCAACAGCTGTATCAAAACCAAAGGTGTAATCTGTGCATGCAAGGTCATTGTCAATTGTTTTCGGAATTGCAACAACTTTAACGCCTTTTCTTGCGAAGTCTCTGCCTGAGGTAAGAGTTCCGTCACCGCCAAGGATGAAGAGAGCATCAATACCTGCTTCTTTAAGATTTTCAACAGCAACATCAGATACGTCGTGGTAAATGATTTTGCCGTTTTCATCTCTCATAATTTCTCCGTCTTCGCCTCTTTTAGGATAGATGAAAAGATTATCCTTGTTTGAGCTTTGAAGAATTGTTCCGCCTTCTGCTAAAATTTCATCAACCATACTAGCTGTGAGCGGTGAGAAATATTTGTGGTAGAGGCCATAATAACCTTTTTTGATACCAACTACTTCAAGACCGTATTTTTCAATAGCAGTTTTTACAACACCGCGGATAACCGGATTAAGTCCCGGGCAGTCTCCGCCGCCTGTAAGAATAGCAATTTTTTTGATTTTATCCATTTCCAATCCCCTCCAAAGGAAATATAATACATTTTATGTTTGATTGAGCTTTTATTTTACAACATAATTCTTACAAAATCAATAAATTTCAATAAAAAAAATCAAGGAAAAGCAGATATTTTTTCAAAATTATCGAAAGTTTGTTGTAAAGTAACATATTTTTGTTAGTTTTGAACAATATGAAATTTTTGGTGAAAAAAACAAACAAATGCATATATATTTTCACCGGATGCAGGACAAAATAATCACAAAGGAGTTGAAAATTTATGGATACAAAAACAAAAGCAATTGCACTTGCAACAGCGGGCGGACTTGTTACAGCTTCAGGCTGTATTTTAAAAAAAGCGTTCCCGAAAATGGGCTGGTTTGTTTCAGGCTACGGACTTGCTCACATGGCAATTGCAGGGATTGTCATGGCAGACGATGAATTCTGCCTTACAGAAAAAATGGAAAAGGAAATGTCCTGCGTTACCAAAGCAATACGGGATTAAATTTATTTTGCGGAACGTCATAAGCTGCCGTTCCCTACATAAAAACAGTCAGGTTTCCAGCCCGGATTTATATGTCTTCTTGTACTGAAAGGGTGTCATTGAAAACTGCTTTGAAAAGCGGGATATAAAATGACTGGTAGTAGAAAAGCCTGTAAGGGTTGCGATTTCCGTAACTGTTTTGTCGGTGGTAAGAAGAAGCCTTTTCCCTTCTTCAATTTTAAGCTCCGTTATATATGAAGCAAAGCTTTTGTTCATAATCTTTTTAAAAGTTCTTGAAAAATAACTGTAGCTCATATTGAACTTTTCCGCAAGCTCTTTTTCATTAATCTCCGCAAAATTTTCTGCGGCATATTCCGATGCGGAAAGTATAATTTTTGCAATTTCGCTCTCCTGTGATGAATAAACAATATTTTCATTCTTTTCCCATATTCTTATAAGCTCGCTGAAAAGCCTGAGAATTCCACCCCTTACTGCAAACTCGTATCCTGTTTTTTTGTCGCTCCATTCTCTGTAAATCTCTTTAACCAGCCGGGGAATTCCGCTTTCCTCCGCCTCGCTTTTGGTTATAATTTTTTTCAAATCACCCTTGTTTTCAAGCATTGAAAGAATGTATTTCATTTCATAAGCGGGCTGACCCTTGTAGGAAAGCAGTTCGGGGGAAAACTTTATGTAAATATACTCTGTATAATCCGTATTTGAATAAACATAATGCGGCTTTGAACGATTGATAAAGCAAAGGTCTCCCGTTTTAAAGGGATGCAGCTTTTCATCAATCCAGACGAGGTTGTCACAGTTAATTCCAAACAAAACTTCTATATAATTATGATAATGGAAATCACATACATTGTTTTTCTTTTTTCTTTTGAACAATTGGCAATGAACAGAGCTTTTCTGTCCATCTGTTAAAAAATAGCCTTCATCGTAGGGGTATTTCATTTTATCTCTCCTGACAAAAATATGATATTTTCTGACAATTATATTATAGCATTGCTCTTATAAAATTGCTATAATAATTTTAAAGGATGTGATATTATGGCAGAATATTCATACAAAACTACACCAAAAGCCAAAATTGATGCTATGGTTACAGGTGATAATTTCCGTTTTACAATTCTTACCTCAAGACTTTTAAGGATTGAATACAACGAAAAAGGCATTTTTGAGGACAGAGCAACCCAGACAGTTATTAACAGAGATTTTGTCATGCCCGAATTCACTGTAAAAGATGAGGGAGAGATACTTGTTATAACCACAGAGCATATTGAGCTTACATACAAAAAAACGGGATTTACCCCAAACAGCCTTAAGGTGCGCTACCTTGGCAAAAACTCATCCGTAAAAGCAGGGCGTTCCGCTTACTGGTTTTTCGGAGAAAACCACGCTCTTGACGGAACCGCAAGAACGCTTGATAACGTAAACGGCGAATGCCCCCTCGAAAAAGGCATTATAAGCAACGGCGGAATAACCGTTCACGACGACAGCAAAACTGCCATTATCTGTGAGGACGGTGCTATATGCGCAAGAGAAAACATTGGCATTGACCGGTACCTTTTCTGCTACGGCGATGCAGAAAAAGGCTTTGATGCAAAAGCCTGCTTAAAGGACTTTTATACCCTTACGGGCAAAACACCTCTACTTCCGAGATTTGTGCTTGGAAACTGGTGGAGCAGATATTACCCCTACACACAGGAAGAATATCTTAACCTTATGAAAAAATTCAAGGAAGAGGACATCCCTTTTTCCGTTGCGGTTATAGATATGGACTGGCACTATGTAGATATTGATTCAAGGTACGGAAGCGGATGGACCGGCTACAGCTGGAACAAAGAGCTTTTCCCCGACCATAAAAAATTTCTTGCAGACCTAAAAAAAGAGGGACTTAAAGCTAGCCTTAACGTGCATCCCCACGAGGGTGTAAGTGCTCATGAGGACGCATATGAGAATATGGCAAAGGCTATGGGCATCGACCCTGAAACGGAGGAAAATATTCCTTTTGAAATTGAAAACCCGAAATTTGTTGAAAATTATTTTAAACACCTTCATCATCCCATGGAAAAAGAGGGAGTTGACTTCTGGTGGCTTGACTGGCAGCAGGGAAACACCACCTTTGTGCCGGGAATTGACCCTCTCTGGATGCTTAACCATTATCACTTCATTGACCGCAAAAGAGGAAACAACAGAGGCCTTACTTTTTCACGCTACGCAGGCGCAGGAAGCCACCGCTACCCCATTGGCTTTTCGGGAGACAGCCACATGACCTGGGAGAGCCTTGATTTTCAGCCCTACTTTACTTCAAGTGCTTCAAACATCGGTTACGGTTGGTGGAGTCATGACATCGGCGGACATATGAAGGGCTACAGAGACAGCGAGCTTATGGCAAGATGGTATCAGCTTGGCGTATTTTCACCAATCAACCGACTTCACAGCACAGACAGTATTTTTATTGAAAAAGAACCCTGGAGCTATGACAAAGCCACAGAAGCTTCAATGAAAAAAATCTTAAAATTAAGACATGAGCTTATACCTTATCTTTATACAATGAACTACAGAGCAACAGAGGGCGAGCCTCTTGTTCAGCCTCTTTACTACAACTGGAACAATGCAGACTGCCGCAGAATGAAAAACGAGTTTACTTTCGGCAGTGAAATGCTTGTTGCTCCCATAACAACTCCCGCAGATGACTGCACAAAAATGGGAAGCACCGATGTTTATCTGCCCGAAGGCATCTGGTATGACTTCTTTAACAATTTAAAATACGAGGGTAACCGAAACATTAAAATGTTCCGACCTCTTGACGAAATGCCCGTTCTTGTAAAAGCAGGTGGTATTGTGCCAATGGCAAAATTAAGCCATATCAACGACATTGAAAACCCGAAAAATATGAAAATAAAGGTTTATGCAGGTGCTGACGGAAGCTTCTCTCTCTACGAGGATGACGGCGAAACAATGAACTACGAAAAAGGCGGGTGCGCCTTTACGGATATGACCTTTAAATGGGGTAAAAATACAACCTTTACTATTTCTGCACCAAGAGGTGATAAAAATGTTGTACCAAAAGACAGAAGCTTTGAAATGAATTTATCGGCATAACGGATGCAGAAATTTCCGTAACCGAAAACGGAATTGAAAAACATTTTGAAAAAGAATATAAAGATGGCGTTGTTACCGTTTCAGCAGAAAATGTCAACGGCGAGCTTGCTGTTTCATTAAGCAAAACCGAAGAATACGAAAATGATTGCAACGACAGAATAATAGGGCTTCTTACAAAGCTTGAACATATACCTAACGACGTTAAAAACAGAATTTACGGCATTAACAAAAAACACCGAGCAACGGGAATAATGAACAGAGAAAACACAACAAAAGACAAAATCCTTTCAGAGCTGTTCGCCCTCGACTTAAGCAAGGAAGTAATTCTTGCAATAACGGAAATATTAACAGCGTAAAATAAGAACCTCACGAAATGCAATTAAAATGCGAGTATTTCGGAGAACCTTGTTGTATTCACAATCATAACTACCGGCTAAGCCGGTAGTTTGCTCTGCGACTATAAGCCGCTATTACCGGCGGGACTGAAAGTCCACCAAAACATCCGACACTTGCAAGCTTGCCCTGCCGCCACAGATGCGGCTGCTGTTTCAGCCTCCCTCGTGCAAAGGGAGGCGGCACGGCTTGCCGTGACGGAGGGCTTGCAATATACACGCTCAGACAACCCCTCAGTCACCTTACGGCGACAGCTCCCCT
>CAZMHL010000130.1:0-5604 GCA_964566065.1 uncultured Eubacteriales bacterium | reverse complement strand
TAGTATTTATAACTGAATGCAGAAAACTCTCAAATCTGAGAGTTTTCTTTGTTTTTAAGATCTTTTGGCTACGAACAAACCTCGCCTGACTCGCTGTACCATCGTACAGCTTCGGGTTTCCCAAAGCAAGGTAAACCTTGCTTTTGCCCGGTTTGTTCGTTCCGAATCGTTTTTTCCTATCCCCTGAAAAAGGAGGTGTAAATAAATTTACACCTCCTTTATTGGTTGGAATGTTAATATTTTACACCTTTTTGATAATTTTTTTAGTTTATATATTGAAACTGTTATGATATAATGCACGTAGGAGGAATGATATGTTATGAAAAAGTTATTAGCGATTATTTTATGCTTTGTGTTAACTCTTGGCTGTTTCGGAAACGTTATGGCTGCAACAAAAGTGTACGATTTGTCAGGTGATTTGCCTGAGGGGGACGAAGCAAATTACAAACCGTATCCGATTGCGGTTAATGCTACAAGAATTACTCCCTGGTATGTTCAATATGCAAGAAGTACAAAATCTGCTTATGATAAAGGAATAAGAGCAGGTGACGGTAATCAGCGTATTATGTCAATAGGGGTTTCACCTGTTAATCCCGATCACGTTCTTTTTGGTTCGGATAAATCCGGTGTTTTAAGAAGTGACGATGGTGGAATTAACTGGGAACTCGTTGGTAACAATAACAATGGATGGGGATGTACCGATATTGTATGGAGTCCCGTTGATGAAAATGTTGCTTTTTGTATGCAGACCGGTAATGTTGGTGCTTCAGCAAATGCTTTGGAAAAGTCCACTAATACAACACTTCATGGCGTATATAAAACAGTAGATGCAGGCAAAACCTGGTATCAGGTGCTTTCGGCAACCTGCCTTTCAGACGGAAGTACAACAAATGCGATTCAGATAATGCCTTCAGGAAACGTTTATGCGCTTACATCTGTTGGTTTATACAAATCCGAAGACGGAGGAGAAAGCTTTGAAAAGCTCTCTGATGTAATTGAAGAAAATTCTCTTGTGGGCGGTTTGTATATTTTTGATAATGAAAAAACTATGCTTGCCTGCGGCGGCGGTGGAGTTTATCTGAGCACAAGTAAAGGTTATCTTTGGAAAAATATTAATGGAAATGTTGAATCCAGCACTGTTACATGTGTAAGAGTTGACCCTGATGATGAAAATCACTGGTATGCATGCTTCCAGGGAATAGTGGGAAGTTCATTATATGATACATATGATAAAGGTGAGACATGGACTGCAGTTCCTGTAAAAAATAACAATACACAAAAAAAGTGGGTTGAAACGCTCCATTTTTCAAAAGATGAAAACGGAAATACCATAATGCTTGTTGCATATAATCAGTGGGGTGCTCCGTATTGGTATTCGACTGATAAAGGACAAACCTGGAGTCAGAATGCATTTGACAGAATTCCTGAAGATATCTTTTCCTGCGGAAACGGATACGTTTGCGAAGGATTCGCAGTTTCTCAGGCTGATCCTACAGTTGTTTATTATTCTTTTGGTGATAATGTATATAAATCAACAGATGGCGGAAGAACATTTAAATGGTCAAATTCCGGATTCAGTGGAATAAATACGAACTATGTATATTTTGATCCGGAAAACTATATTTGGTTCTGCGACGTTGACAGAGGTCTTTCTTTAACAGATACGCCTTACGTTCAGGGAACCTATCCTACAGTTACAAGAAAACAGAGTGATGGATATTCGGGAGCAGTAGCTGTTGATCCTAATAACAGAAATCATGTATTTACCGATATCAAAAATGCTTTGTTCGAATCGACCGACAGGGGAGATACTTGGTCTGCAGTTGATGGTGTTGCACCAAGCTATCTTATAAAATATCATAAAAACGACAGCAATGTTATTTATACTTCAAGTCACACAAGTTTTGATGGTGGCAAAATATGGACGGAAAATGTAAGAAAAATAACCGCTGTATCCAATGTAAATAATGATGTTTTATACAGTTATGACAGTAAAGTTCTCTATCAGTCGAAAGACAGAGGTAAAACATGGTCAGAATACTGCAAAGATATAAAAGCATCTTATGTATTTTATCCCGATGAATTTGATGCGGATACAATCTGGTATGCGGGATATAATGGTAATGTGTATAAAGTAGTTAACGGTGTTGAAACTGTTATGGGATCATCTAATGGCTTAAGCAGTGCAAAAGGCATGGTTTCAATAGAAGCAATTGCACAGGATCCAAAGGATAAAAATCATCTTATTGTAGGTGGAAAAAACACCAAAGAAGGTGTTAAAACTCCGGGGGTTTATGAGACTTATGATGGTGGACAGAACTGGATTCTTGTTCCCGGTACTAAAGGTACTTTTATTGTAAATTCAATAAGATTTTCTCCAATAGCAGAAGAAGTTTACATCGGAACTTGCAGTAATGGTTTATATATTTATGATTACAATACCTTTAAAAAATGGTATAATGGCGAACTCAAAGTTGACAAGAGCGATGAAATTATAATTGAGAATCAGTACACAGACGGAAGAGTAAGAGTTAAGCTTAACGGAGATATGATTGGTTTTGATTCAAATCCATTTGTGGAAAACGGAAGAACTTTTGTTCCAATGAGAAAGATTTTTGAAAAGCTCGGTGCAACAATTGAATGGGACAACGATACTGAAACAGTTACTGCAACTAAAGGCAGTGATGTAATTAAGCTTACAATCGGCAGTAACAAAGCAATTGTAAACGGAGTTGAAAAAGAACTAGATGCACCTGCACAGCTTAAAAATGACAGAACAATGGTACCTTTGAGATTCGTTTCTGAATCTCTCGGTCTTAAAGTTGACTGGAGTGAATCAAATAATCTTGTTATAATAAATGACTAAAATTACAGGTGGATTATATCCGCCTGCTTGATTTCCCATTGTTATTTTGACAAAAAATGCTTATAATTATTTTAAATCTTTAAATTATATGGTATACTTAAAGTGTTATAAGGAGGATGATAAAATGAAAAAAGTGATTTCGTTAATTCTGTGTATGCTTTTGGTTTTTGGCTGTTTAAGCTCTGCTTTTGCAGCAACAAAAGTGTACGATTTGTCAGGTGATTTGCCTGAAGGTGATGAGGCAAATTATAAACCCTATCCAATAGCACTTAACGCTACAAGATACACTCCGTGGTTTGTTCAGTATGCTAGGAGTACAAAATCGGCTTATGAAAAAGGAATTAGAGCAGGCGACGGCAACCAGAGACTTATGTCAATTGCAGTATCTCCTGTAAATAATGACCTTATGCTTATGGGATCTGATAAATCCGGCATTTTAAGAAGCGATGACGGCGGTATCAACTGGGAACAGATAGGAAATAACAATAACGGTTGGGGTTGTACTGATATAGTATGGAGCCCTACGGAAGAAAAAGTTGCTTTTTGTATGCAGACCGGTAATGTTGGTGCTTCAGCAAATGCTTTGGAAAAGTCCACTAATACAACACTTCATGGCGTATATAAAACAGTAGATGCAGGCAAAACCTGGTATCAGGTTCTTTCTGCACCCTGCTTGTCAGATTCAAATACCAAAGGATTGAAAGTTATGCCGTCAGGAAATGTTTATGCTTTGACTTCAGACGGATTGTTCAAATCAACAGATGGCGGAGAAACTTTTGAGCATTATTCTGATGTAATAGAAAAAGATACCCTCGTAGGTACTATTGAAATTTCAGAAGACGAAAGAACAATGCTGGCCTGCGGTGGTGGAGGCGTTTATTACAGTACAAGTAAAGGACTTCTCTGGAAAAAAGTTAACGGCAATCTTGATGAAGCAACCGGTGCGTCTTGTGTGAGAATAGATCCTGATGATGAGAACCATTGGTATGCTTGCTTCAATGACTATTCAGATGGCGGAAATGTTTTTGAAACTTACGATAACGGTAAGACATGGACACAGGTTAAAGTGCCTAATAACAGCACTAACAAGAAAACTGTTAGACTTATTGAATTTGCGAAAGATCCTGATGGAAGAACGGTTATGATTCTCGCTTATAATACTTGGGGTGCAGTTTACTGGTGGTCTGATGATAAGGGTAAGAGCTGGTCTCAGGTGGAATTTGACAGAGTTCTTGAAGATATATGGAATATTTCAGCCGGTTATAATGCAGAAGGTTTCGCTGTTGTTGAAAATCAGCCGAATATTACATATTATTCTTTCGGTGACCAGGTATATAAGTCGGTTGACGGCGGTAAAACTTACAGATGGTCAAATTCCGGATTCAGTGGAATAAACACTAACTGTGTTTATTTTGACCAGGAAAATTATATGTGGTTCTGTGATGTTGACAGAGGACTTTCGGTAACAGATACTCCTTATGCCGAAGGAACATACCCAACAGTTTCAAGAACAGGTCCCGAGGCTTATTCGGGAGCTGTAGCGGTTGATCCCAAAGACATAAATCATGTTTTTACGGATATTAATAATGTGCTTTATGAAACAACCGACAGAGGTGCGAACTGGACAGCTGTTGATGGGGTAAAGCCAAGTTATCTGGTGAAATATCACAAAGATGATTCGAATGTTATTTATACAAGCGGTTCAACAAGTAAAGACGGCGGTAAAACCTGGGTTGAAAATTCAATGGCGATTACTGCAGTTTCAAACGTAAATAATGATGTGCTTTATAGTTATAACAGTTCTGAAAAGTCACTCTATCAGTCAAAAGACAGAGGTACAACCTGGAATAAGTTTTCTTCAAATGTTGGTGGAAATTATGTTTTCTATCCTGACGAGTTTGATGAAAATACTATATGGTATGGCGGATTCAATGGTGTGTTATATAAAACCGTAAATGGTGTTATTACCGCATACGGTGCTCAAAATGGACTTTTATATTCTAAAGGTATAAATTCGATTATGGCGATTGCCCAAGATCCCAAAGATAAGAATCATCTTGTTGTTGGCGGTAAATGTACTGTAGCAGGTATAAGATCTCCTGGCATTTATGAAACCTATGATGGCGGCGAAACCTGGATTCTTGTTCCGGGAGCTAAAGGTACATTCATTACAACATCAATAGCCTTTTCACCGATTTCTGAAGAAGTGTTTATCGGTACCTGCAGTAATGGCTTTTATGTTTATGATTATAAAACATTTAAACAGTGGTATAACGGAGAGCTTGTTGTAGACAAGAGCGATGAAATAATAATTGAAAATCAGTACACAGACGGCAGAGTAAGGGTTAAAATTAACGGAGATATGATTGGTTTTGACTCAAATCCGTTTATTGAAAACGGAAGAACTTTTGTTCCTATGAGAAAGATTTTTGAAACACTTGGCGCAACTATTGAATGGGATAACGATACAGAAACAGTTACTGCAACTAAAGGCAGTGATGTAATTAAACTTACAATCGGCAGTAACAAAGCAATTGTAAACGGAACGGAAAAGGAACTTGATGCTCCTGCTCAGCTTAGAAATGACAGAACGATGGTGCCTTTGAGGTTTGTTTCGGAATCACTGGGTCTTAAGGTTGACTGGAGTGAATCTAATAATCTGGTAATTATTAAGAACTAGATTAAAGGGACTGTAAAAAAAGTCTCATCTAAAAATCGAGGATGAAAGTCCTCGATTT
>CAZMHL010000129.1:0-5655 GCA_964566065.1 uncultured Eubacteriales bacterium | reverse complement strand
CGTTCCGAATCATTTTTTCCTATCCCATAAAAAAGGAGGTGTAAATAAATTTACAACTCCCTTTTTCAATGTCGGGGCGGGTCTCTGTGCCCGCCCGTTTTATTGTATAACGAAAACCACCGGCTTAGCCGGTGGTTATGATTTGTACCTGAATTATTGATTATTCATTATTATTTATTCATTTTAAAAAGCCTTTCAGGCGTTTTTTCTTGTTTCAGACACTGTCTGATTGTATTTGTTTTTATATTCCCTCAAAAAGTGTGAGAGGGAGTTAAAACCGCTTGAGTAGCAGATTTCCGTTACCGAAAGGCTTGAAGAAAGTGCAAGTTTTTTTGCATATTCAAGCTTTAAGTTGGTTATGTAGGTTTTATAGGTTGAAGATGTTGCTTTGTGGAAAAGCGAGCTGAAATAGCTGGGGTTAAATCCGCAGAGCCTTGCAACCTCTTCCATTGACGGGTTTTCCCTGAAATGACCGTGCATATACAAAAGAGCTTTGTGTACGTAATTTTCAGAAATGTCATTTTCTTCATCCTTGTAAAGGTCGCTTTTTCTTAAAAGGGTAATGAAAAGGCATTCAATAATATTTTTGGTGAACTGATAAAATCCGTTTTCGCCTTTGTTGAATTCTGAAATTGCCAGCTCCAGAAGAAATCTTACGCTTTTAAATTCTTCTTCATCAAGGCGGAAAAGAATATTTTTGTTGAACTTTAAAAAGCTGTACAGAAGTTTTTCATCAACAATATCGTCTGCAATCATAACGTTGATTATTTCCGTTTCCTCGTTAATGGTAAACTCGTGAAAATCCGTAGGATTCAGAAGGTAAATATCTCCCGGCTGTAATTCGTATTTTTTGCCGTTTAATATCTGTGTGGCACTGCCGCTTAAAATCAGTTCAAGCTCAAAGCAGTCATGCCAGTGAAGAGGATAGTTTTTAAGAAGTTTTTTTCTTACAACAATATCGTCCTTGTTAAGATTCATATTTTTAATGTAAAGTCTGTTGCTCTCAACGGAATAATTCATAAATTCACCTTCTTTATTTTAAATTATATTGTAAAAATTAACAAAAGTCAACCAAAATCCAAAATTTTGCAATATTATCACAAAAATTGAGGAAGAATATGCAGTTGAACAGGAATATAATATGTGTGGATTTGAGAAAGGAATGATATGAATGAAAATTTTTGTTGATACAGCAAATGTTGAGGAAATCAGAAAAGTTAATGATATGGGCGTTATCTGCGGTGTTACAACCAACCCGTCTTTAATTGCAAAAGAGGGCAGAGACTTTTTGGAGGTTGTAAAGGAAATTACAGAAATTGTTGACGGACCAATAAGTGCGGAAGTAATCAGCCTTGAAGCAGACAAGATGGTTGAAGAGGCTCTTGATATTATTGATAAAATCAAGTCGGATAATATAGTTATCAAAATCCCTATGTGCGAAGAAGGTCTTAAAGCGGTCAAAAGACTTTCTGCAAAGGGAATAAGAACAAATGTAACTTTGATATTCTCAGCCGCACAGGCGCTTCTTGCCGCAAAAGCAGGTGCATCCTTTGTTTCGCCTTTTGTTGGCAGACTTGATGACGTTGGCACTGACGGCGTTGAACTCATCGCACAGATTGCGGAAATTTTTGAAGTTCAGGGAATTGAAACAGAAATTATTTCTGCAAGTGTAAGAAATCCAATCCACGCAATCGACTGTGCAAGAGCAGGTGCGGACATTGCTACAATTCCGTATAAAGTAATAATGCAGATGCTCAAGCATCCTCTTACCGATGCAGGAATTGAAAAATTCTTAAAAGACTGGGAATCGGTTAAATAATTAGTAAGGGAGGGGCTTTGCTCCTCCCGTGTTAATTTTGAAATAAGTTGTTGCATTTTTGAAAAATGTGTTGTATAATGTACTAAACTTAATAGAAATCTTCAGGGCAGGGTGTAATTCCCGACCGGCGGTAAAGTCCGCGAGCCTTTTGGCTGATTCGGTGAAATTCCGGAACCGACAGTAAAGTCTGGATGAAAGAAGATGTGTTTTTGTGCTACCTGCTCTGATTTTTTATTAAAATAAAAATCAAAGGGGTATTTTTTATGCAGAAAAATCTAAAACTAATGGTACTTACAGCACTTCTTGCATCAATGAGCATATTGCTTTCATACTTTGAAGTTCCGGTAATTCCGCCCCCGTTTTCGTTTTTAAAGCTTGACTTTGCAGAGGTTCCCATTATTCTCTGCGCAATCCTTTTCGGATTTGTGCCGGCGGCTTGTGCCGAAGCGGTCCGCTCGGTAATATCTTTCTTTTTGACAGGAAGCCCGACCGCAGGCGTGGGAACAGCTTTCAACTTTGTGCTCGGTGTAATTTTTGCGGCAATTTACTGCTTTGCAATCGACAAAACGAAATGGAATATTTTTGTAAAAATGCTTGTAATGGCAGTTATAATGATAGTAGTTGCCTGTCTTTTAAACTTTGTTGCTGTTGTTCCTCTTTACAAGGCAATCGGAATGTTCCCTCAGGGCGTTGCAACCGAGTATTACATTTATGCCGGAGCTCTTCCTCTTAACATAATCAAGTGGACAACAAACTCAATTATTGCGGCAATAGTTTCAAAAAGCGGAATTGAAAAAGTAATTAAAAATTAAAACAAACTCCGGTGGATTTTCCCATCGGAGTTTTCACATCAAATATTCATCAGATTTTTGTAAACATTGTAAAATCTTGCAACAGGAAAACCGATAACGTTAAAATAGTCACCATTGATTTTTTTGACGAATTTACACGCCGTTCCCTGCACGCCGTAAGCACCGGCTTTGTCCATAGGTTCTTTGGTTGCAATGTAATCAAGAATTTCTTTGTCGGAAAATTCGTAAAACTCAACATCGGTTTTCTCGGAAAAAGTAATTTCTTTGTCCTTAAAAAGAATGGTAACGCCTGTGTAAACACAGTGAGTTCTGCCTGAAAGAGTTTTTAAAATGTTAAAGGCGTCCTCTTCGTCTTTGGGTTTGCCGATTATTTTCCCGTCAATGGCAACAACCGTATCCGAGCCGATAATCATATCCTCATTATTTTTAAGCGGCATAGCTTTTATTTTACTTAAATATTCAACTGTCTTGCCGGGGGACATAGGGTACGGCAGATTTTCGTCAACATCTGTTGGCATTACCTTAAATTCAAATCCGGCAAGTTCTAAAATTTCTTTTCTTCTCGGCGATGCCGATGCAAGTATAATCATAAAATCAGTCCTTTTACCATAGATTATACTACATTTTTGACAGATTTGCAATTCTTTGAATAGTATGGTAGAATAATACTTAACAATAATCAGGAGTTAATTATGTATAAAATTTTATCAGAGCTTGACAATATCACAAGTAAGTCAAAAATCACACTTACTTCGGGTGAAAATATTCCAAACCGCAAAACGGTGGAACAGATAATTAAAAATCTTCACGAACTTATGTTTCCGGTGTATTTTAATTCGGGAATCCCCAGAGACAGAAAAGCACTTCTTAACGAAACAGCAAAGCTTCTTTGTGAACAGATTGATACTGCTTTTAAATTCTCTGCAGTGGAAAACGACGGCGACAGGGATATCTGTATGGAATTTATTGAAAAAATCCCATATATTTATGAAATGCTTTTAAAGGACGTTGAAGCATTGTATGAGGGAGATCCTGCCGCAAAGAGCAGGGAAGAGGTGATTATTTCCTATCCCGGTTTTTATGCCATTTCAATTTATCGAATGGCGCACGAGCTTTACGAATTAAAGGTTCCGCTCATTCCGAGAATTATGACAGAGTATGCCCATCAGAAAACAGGGGTTGATATAAACGCCGGCGCAAAAATCGGTGAATATTTCTTCATTGACCACGCAACGGGTATTGTAATCGGTGAAACAACAACAATCGGTAAAAACGTTAAGCTTTATCAGGGTGTAACCCTTGGAGCAAAAAGCTTTGAGGTTGATGAAAGCGGAAACCCCGTCAAGGGAATTAAAAGGCACCCCGACATCGGTAACAACGTTGTTATTTATGCAAATGCAACAATTCTCGGCGGTGATACAAAAATTGGCGACAACTGCGTAATCGGCGGTAACGTGTGGCTCACATCTTCCGTTGAAGCAAACCAGACAGTTCTCTTTAATGGACTTGATGCAGTTTATAGAAAGAACAGATAAGAGTTAATAGATAATAGATAAGAAATAATAGATAGTTGTCAAGAACTCCGCAGCATGCGGAGTTCTCCTGTATATGCCGATTGTATATCAATACGGAAACGATTATTATGTGGAAAAGATTATATGTGATAACAGTAACCCCGAAGTGGTAGAAACAAGGCTTGTTAAATAAGAAAGAAAATACCATTGAAATCTGGGGTGACGATGAAGCGCAAGAGAGCGAAGTATTTAAGAAAAGACATTCAAGAGGCTTCCACAGCCATATGAGAAAGCTCACAGGAGCCGGATATAATCATTTACCCACAGTCACCTGTTCCATGTAGGCTGTTAAATCTTGTTAATAACAGACAAAGCTGATCTGATTCGTCGTACTTTTGTACGCCTTCGGATCCTCTTTGTCCGTTCTTAACTAAAATTTCAAGAGCCTGTTATCTATTAACTATTAACTGAAAAAACCGGGCGGAGATGCTCGGCTTTTCTTATGCAGTGCAGAAGATTCTTTCCAGAGAATGCCCTTTGTTCATTCTTTTAATAATTCCTCTGCGGCAGTTGTCATAGCGGCAGAAAAGCTTTTTTGCGTTTTCGACATCGCCGTAAACTTTCCATTCGCCCACAAGCAGACATCCGTTTTTGGGATTGTTAATAAATCCGTAAACATCGTGCAGCGGATAGCCTAAAAACGCGCCGATTTCGTGGGGAAAGCTTTCAAAAGAAAGCTTGTCTTTTAATTTTGCAATATATTCTTCGGCAGAGTTCAGATTGCTGTAGCCGTATTCTGCTAAGAATTTATTTATCTGTTGGTTTTTTAAATGTTTTTCAAGAACCTTTTTGCGGTAAACTATAACAAGAACTCTTTTTCTGCATTCGCAAAGAGGTCTGATATAAATATCCTTTTTGTTTAAATCTTCATTTAATTTTTTTATTTTAATGTGAATATTTTTATATTTTTCTTTACTAACAGATGCAATGTTTGATGGCTTTATTCCCGCAAGTGACGGACCGCAATAATATGCAATCAGTTTTTCAATCATTTATTTCACTCTCCTTCAAGCCTTTTTAGTATCTGTCTGAATTTTAGTTTTAATGCTGAGAAAAAACAGAGCAAAGCCACACTGATTACCAGAGAAAGAATAATTTCATAAATAATATTTAACATAGACTTTCCTCCTTTCAGGTTAGTTTTGACTAACTCATCTTTAAAAAAATTTAAACATTTATAAAAAGGAGATATGCATTATATGTATCAAAAGATGAGTTAGTCAAAACTAACCTTTATTGAATAATAACACAAAAAGTTATATTTGTCAATAATTTTATTGTTGTAAATTTTAAAAAGAATAATATTTAAACGAAAGTGGGTGGCTTCTACATTTATTTTAATTAAATAAGAACCCGACCCGACAACGCAATCAAAGATTGCGGTCAGGTACCCCGGAACCTTGTTGTATTCACAATCATAACTACCGGCTAAGCCGGTAGTTTGCTCTGC
>CAZMHL010000128.1:0-5690 GCA_964566065.1 uncultured Eubacteriales bacterium | reverse complement strand
TCCTTGCGGAACAAGTGATTTTTACTTCGTAAGTTATATTGCCCTTCGGGCAGTGATATTCGCCTTCGGCGAGCTTAAGGAACAAAGATAATATCACTGAAACCGAAGGTTTCAACATCACTTTTGATTTACCAAAAATATCACTAACTGAATAAAACCTCTCAAATATGCTTTATTAAGCTTTTGAGAGGTTTTATGTTTTTCAGGAAGTGTCCTCAAGGACACTTCACCTTTGTATGAGTTCTTTCAAATTCTCTTAACTGTTAACTATTCACTATTTTAATATACCGCAATAACCTCTCCCGAAACGGTGGCGTTCCAGATTTTGCGGTAAACGTCGCCCTGTTTTTCATATCCCGATACAAGTTCGTCAATTACCACGTCTTTTCCGATTTTTTCGTACACCTTTTCAAGAACATCAAGAGCATAGCTTTCTTCAAGCTTTTCAGCCTCGCTGAAGCTCTTTATAAGTATTTTCATATTTGTTATATTTCCGTTTTTAACTGTAACTGTGCATCCGTGTTCGCCGATGTTTACAGGGACTGCATCGTAGAGATAGTCAAAGTGGAGAGTATATTCATCCTGCTTTTCATCTGTAAGAGGAGTGCTTATGAACAGCTTTGTGTTTTCGTTAATCTCAAAGCAGCTTAAGATTTTATCAATAAGGCTTGCAGAGCCTGCAGCGGCGGTTGTAATGTTACTGTCGCTGCCGATCTGAATGCCGTTTCTGTCGCCCGATGCTTCATATTCAATATAGTTTCTGCCAAGAGTGAGGGTTGACTTTGAGTCAACAAAAAGTGTGGTATCGGTTCTTGTAAAACGTCTTACCGTATTTTTGTTGTAGCCCATTGCCAACAGAATTTTGTCCGAGTTATCCGCAATGCTTATGTAGTCCTGCTTTATTGAATTCATTTCCATTGAATCAAGAGGCAGAAGAATGTACGGGTCAAGAATAACTTTCTGATGGTCCTGACCTGCACCTTCAACTTTTTTGTCAAGATTAAGCTCAAAGGAATATGCGAGGTTTAGCATGGGTTTTGTAGAATAAACGCTTAAAAACTCAAGCAGATTGTCCTTTGAAAAGGAGGTGATAACCGACTGATGCACATCTGTTTCGCTGTTTCTGAAATAAACCGGGATTGCTGTTTTGGTTCCGTCGCCTATTAAAATGATCATCTGGTCAAAGGAGTCAAAAGGTGCCTGACTTGAGCGTTCAAGACCTAAAAAGTCCATCATCGCCCTTACGCTTACGGGAACGGAGTAGTCTGCATAAATGCCGTTCTGAACAAGGGCATTCTGCCAGTTTTCTTCGCTGATTGATGAAATTTTACTTGAAACAAAGCTTTCTTTTAATACTTCGTTTATTTTGCCCGTAACAAGCTTGCCCTCGTCGTCGGTTGAGTCAAAGGTGAGTCTGCCTTCGTCAAAGGAAAGCATTGTAGTTTTGGGGGCAAAAATACTGTCAAGAGTTCCTGTGTCGTCAATGCTTAAGGTTTCGGAGTCACCCTTGAACCAGTTTGCAATACGTCCGAAAAAAGTTTCCTTGTATACAGAAAAGAAATCGTAACCCTCAGGCCACAATTTCTCACCGAACCATATTTCACCTGACAAAAACAAACTGCTTAAAACGAGTATTACAAGAAGCACAGTTTTAATACGTTCTTTAGTCATATGTAATATCCTTATTTATAGGTTTTAATGTTAACAGTGTAATCCTTCAGCTTGTCTGAAAGAGATGCATTGTTAACTGTTATCTGGCGTTTTACAATCTGAACAACACCGTTGTTTTCCGCATAGATAATAACCTTATGATTTCCGTCGGAGAAATCAATCTTCTTCCAGAAAACTCCCGAAGAATTAATGGTTACACTTCCTGCACCGGAGATTTTTTTGTAAAAACCGGTTGCGGGGTCATATTTATAAAAACTAACCTTTGTGTTTTTAGAACCGTATCCGCAGAAAACAACGCCTTTCTGGGCAGTTGTTGAAAATGACGGCGGATTTGTTATAACCACTAAATCGGAGGAAGAAGATGAAGCATAAGGGCTCAGGGTATCCGGAGCAGCAAGAGCTGCGCATGAGCACATAACAAGAGTAAGTGCAACAATAATGCCTGCAACAATTTTTTTCATCTTTAATTCACCTCCATAGTCAGAATTGTACTACATTACACTTATATAATAACATACTAATGTTACAAAACGGTTACACACAGGTTAAAATATAAGAACAAATACGCCAAAAAAATGATTTTGTTATTGTCTTTTGCAGTTTACGGTGGTATAATACAAAATGGAATTATTTATTATTTCCGAAACCTATGTTTCGGCAAGAGAGGTAACCTATGGCAAAAATAATGGCCGTTGCCAACCAGAAGGGCGGAGTGGGCAAAACCACAACCGCCGTAAATCTTTCCGCCTGCGTTGCAGAGCTGGGAAAGAAGGTTCTTGTAATTGATGTTGACCCGCAGGGCAATACAACCAGCGGTTTCGGCATTGACAGGGAATCGGTTGACGCAACAATTTATGACATATTGATAAATGACTCGGATGCACAGTCTGTTATAAAGGAAACTCCTTTTTTCGGTCTTAAAATAATCCCGTCTGATATTTCTCTTTCGGGAGCTGAAATTGAGCTTGTTTCAAAGGAACGCAGGGAATTTGTTTTAAAAGATGCTCTTGAAAAGATAAGGGACGAGTTTGACTACATTTTCATTGACTGTCCTCCCTCACTGGGGCTTATAACTTTGAATGCACTTATTGCGGCAGACAGTGTGCTTATCCCCATTCAGTGCGAATATTACGCTTTAGAGGGCGTTGCACAGCTTACAAATACAATAAACCTTGTGAAAAAAGCTTTCAGCCCGTCAATTGAAATTGAGGGAATTGTTATGACCATGTTTGACGGAAGAACAAATCTTTCAATTCAGGTGGTTGAGGAGGTTAAAAGACATTTTGCGGGCAAGGTTTACAGAAGTGTTATCCCGAGAAATGTTCGTCTTTCCGAAGCACCAAGCTTCGGCGAGCCGATAAATGTGTTTGACAGAACTGCAGCAGGTGCGGTTGCCTATAAAAATCTGGCAGAGGAGTTAGTGAAAAAATAATGGCAAGAAAAAGCGGTCTGGGAAAAGGCTTTGGAATAAACGCCCTTATCCCTGAGGTTAAAGAAGAAAAAATTGAAAAAGCCGACCTTATGCTTGACATAAACCTTATCGTTCCCAACAAGGAACAGCCGAGAAAGAATTTTGACAAGGAAAAAATTCAGGCTCTGGCAGACTCAATTTCTCAACACGGAATTGTTCAGCCTCTTGTTGTGGTTAAAGAGAAGGATTATTATAAAATTGTTGCGGGCGAGCGGCGTTTCCGTGCGGCAAAGGAATTGAAGCTTAAAGAGGTTCCCGTAATTGTAAAGGATTACACTGATCTTCAGATTTCCGAAATCGCTCTTGTGGAAAACCTTCAGAGAGAAGATTTAAACCCCGTGGAAGAAGCTCTTGGTTTAAAACAGCTTATGGAAAAATTCTCCTTAACCCAGGAGGAAGCAGCAAAAAAAGTAGGGAAAAGCAGAAGTGCGGTGGCAAACACCTTAAGACTTTTGGAACTTGACGGCAAGGTTTCACAGCTTCTTATTGACGGAAAGCTTTCAATGGGACATGCCCGTGCACTCCTTGGAGTTAGAGATAAAAACAATGCACCAAAGCTTGCGGAAATAATTATTAAAAACGACCTTAATGTGCGTCAGGCAGAAGCTCTGGTCCGTAAGGAAAATGAGGAAAAAACCGAAGTAAAAAAGGTTCAGCCCGTTACTGACAAAAATGTAGAAAATGCCGTTTCGGAGCAGACAAGAAAGCTTGAAAGCAAGTACGGTGTTAAAATAAAGGTTAAATATTCAAAGGCATTCAAAGGAAAAATCGAAATGTCCTTTACAGACTACAAGCAGATGAACGCTCTGTTTGAACTGCTTGACAGATAAGGAGAAAAGCAATGGACAAAATGAATGCGAATTTTTTCAGATATACCCTGATTTTGCTTATAACCGCCGTGATTTTTATTGTAATCGGAGGTATAAGTCTTTCAAGAACAATTGACGATCCCGAAAACAGATTTTTTGCAAATTTCGACAGGTCGGTTTTTCAGCAGGATATGAGCAGGGAAAATACACAGCTTAAAGAGAAACTGAATGAGATAAAAATTGTTGTGGACAACAGCAATATAGATACAGAAGTAAAAAATAAAATTTATGATATACTGGAAAGGAAGTAACTTAAAATGCTGGACATTAAAGTACTCAGAAACGAACCCGAAAAGGTTGAAAGAGCCCTTTTAAAGAGAAAGGAAAATTTTGACTTGTCAGGTCTTTTCGCACTTGATGATGAAAGAAAAGCGCTTATTTACGAAGTTGAACAGAAAAAGAATAAGCAGAACATTGTTTCAAAACAGATTCCTGCCCTCAAAAAAGAAGGCAAGGACGTAGCTCCTATTTTTGAAGAAATGAAAAAACTTTCCGATGAAATCAAGGAATACGATGCAAAGGTAAGAGAGCTTGATGAAAAAATCAACGATATTCTTCTTACAATTCCGAACATCCCCAACGAAACAGTTCCCCAGGGCGACACAGACGAAGACAACGTTGAAATGCGCAAATTTATGGAACCGTCACAGTTTGATTTTGAGCCGAAAGCTCATTGGGATATCGGCGAAAATCTCAATATTCTCGATTTTGAAACAGCAGGAAAAACAACCGGCGCAAGATTTACTTTCTACAAGGGTCTCGGTGCAAGACTTGAACGTTCAATCATTAACTTCTTCTTAAATACACACACAGAAGAATCAGGCTACACAGAAGTGTTCCCGCCTTATATGGTTCACAGACGTTCAATGGTTGGCACAGGTCAGCTTCCTAAGTTTGAAGAGGATGCATTTAAAGTTTCAGGCACAGACTACTTCCTTATTCCTACAGCAGAAGTTCCTGTTACAAATATGTACAGAGAACAGATTTTAGACGGAAACCAGCTCCCTATCAAACATGTTGCATATTCAGCCTGCTTCCGTTCAGAAGCAGGCTCCGCAGGACGTGACACAAGAGGACTTATCAGACAGCACCAGTTCAACAAGGTTGAGCTTGTTAAATTTGCAAAACCCGAAGAATCTTACGAAGAACTTGAAAAGCTTACAAGAGATGCAGAAAAAGTTCTTCAGCTTCTTAAGCTTCCATACAGAGTCAGAAATACCGGCGTTAAACACAGAAACAATAACATATCCGTAGTGTGTTACGAGGGTGATTTCGTAACAGAAAACAACATCATTTTCGGTCAGATACATTGCTATGTTATCACCAAGTTCAGGAAGAGATGTATATTTATCCACACTATATGCTACGGAATCAACAGTAATCTGATGCCTTACAGAATTGATCGCTTCAACTTCTCCGATAACGCAATTTTTCCCAAAGTTTTCGATGTATATCCACTCATAACCGTATGTGCCTTCACTTGAGCTTATGCATTTCAATATGTCACCTTCAACCAGATCTGTGACATTGAGAGTGTATTGCGAATTTCTTATATCAATGAATGAATCATCATAAATCTCTATGTTTCCTGTCAGTCCCTCTATCACATCAGATCTCACACTCATTACAACCTGATAGTTATATATTGTTCCGTCAGCTTTAAGAGCGGTTTTATCCTT
>CAZMHL010000127.1:0-5729 GCA_964566065.1 uncultured Eubacteriales bacterium | reverse complement strand
GGCGCCTCGGGCGCAGCGGGTGCCTCCGGCTCTGCGGCAGAAGGCGCAGAGGGCGAAACCTCCGGAGCCGCCGGCTCCTCAGACGCGGGCTCCTCCGGTGCAGTCGGCCCCGCGGGAACGCCGGGCTCCTGCGGCGCTACAGGCACTTCGGGCTCCTGCGGTGCTATGGGCGTTTCCGGCTCCTCAGACGCGGGCTCCTCCGGTGCTACGGGCGCGAGTCCGCCTCCCTTCTTCCCGCCAAACAGACTCTTAACCTTATCGATAAGGCGCGCGAAGAAGCCTTTCTGAACCTCGGGGGCGACGAATACGGGAATTTCGCCCAGCTCGAACTCCTCCACTACCTCTTCGACGCCTTCCATCTTGGCGTTATGCCAATCGAGGTAATCCCAGCACAGCTCAAGGAGGCGAGAGACGTTACGATCGAGGCAGGAAACCAAACCGATGTCGATCAAGCTGTCTTCGATGATATAAATCACGCCAGAACCAAGAGCGCCCATCTCCATATCCTGACCTGCAAACTTAGGCAGAACGCCCTCGGGCAAGCCAGCGTCACAGGGTGTAACCACAGCCAGATACTCGTAGTCCTTAGGGAACAGCGTTACCAAAAACTCGCTGATCAACACCGCAAGCGTGGCGGTGATCTCGGGGGTTGCGCCAGGCAGCTCAAGTCTCAACGCGCACTTGTTCTTATAGCGACGCGCAGGAATGTTGGACAGCTCAATGCGATGAGCATTTTCAATGTCACCGAAATTCGACAGCTTCAAATAGCCGTGCGTTTGAATAGTCGCATCAACGGTAATGCGTTTCACGCACGCCTTGGAAACCGTACGAACATCGCCCAGGCCCTCGCCCTGCTTCCAACTGGTCAAGCTGCAAGTCTGAAGCTGGCGATAGTAATGCCTGTCAGTGAAATGGTCAGCAGCACGGCGAAGAACGACACCCGTCTCCTCCGAAATCGAAACCACCTCATAGTACTTGCCATACATGGTCATGAACTGACCCGGCAAGAAGGTCTGGTACACATGGCCGTACAAGCGCGAGCCCAAAACGCGACCAGCGCCGCCAGTCTGCTCAGTGATCAGCGGAACGTTTCTCAAGCTGCTGAAGCACTCGGAGTATTGAGCCGCTTCGTTCAAGCCGTAACGGCGACGCGTCTTGATCTCGCGCATCGAAGGAACGTATTCTTCGACCTCATACATCACCACGTGATCCTCAGGCGCAAGATTCTTGCCATCCTTTTTCTTGCTGGCCTTCTTACTGTCGCCCTCTTCGAAGTCGATGTGGTCGATAAGCAGCCCCTCGAGCGCCTCCTTAACGTTCTTCACGGAAAGGCCCACGTAGCGCAGACGAGCGACGATCTCATCCTCGCTGATAGAGTTTCGAGACTGAGCCATCATCATCACGATGGAGAAGATCATGTTTCGCTGGCTCTTCGAGAAGTCAGGCGCGAGCGAAGGTACAGCCTTGGGATCAGCTGCAAACACTTCGGCGTTGCTTGTCATGTACTCACGCAGCAGGTAGTTCGGCGAGAGCACGTTCACGAAAGCCTGCTCGGTACCGCGAGTGGAGAACTGACGGAAGGCCTCGAACAGGTTCCTATACTCATCCTCGACGATCACGAACTGGTTATTGGCTTTCGCCATCGACCACATGTCGCTGTAGAAGCCGAAGCTCTCGTCGATCTGTAGTTGCTCCTGCGGCAGCTCAGCGAAGCGAAGGAGCTCGCCGTAGTACTGACCCACAATCCAGCGCTGATCTGCCAACGGGACAGCAGAATGGGAAGCCCAAGATACACGTTCGACCTGGCTCTTCAGGGCAACGAAGCCCAGCTCAGTGCCAACGCCAAGATATTGAGCGATACCCGGCACAAGCCTGTGCTGCAAGGGTTCGCCATCAGCTTCCCAGAACATGCCAACCGAAGAGGCCTCAGCATATTCGGTTGCCGTAACCTCGGTCAGACTCGTGCGAAGCGCGTGGCTCAAAGAGTCAACCAATCCGTCACTGTTCTTGTCAAAGATGCAGTAGTGAACGGGCTGACCGGCAGACAGATGCTCAGCAAGAATGCTCAAGCCGATCTGGTAGGTAGCAAGAAGGCTCGACGGGTCGATCACCAAAACGAAGCTCACGTCGGCCAAATAGGCCCTGTTCTCGAGGATGAGACGGGTGTCACCCAGCGAGGAGAAGGGAATCAGGCCCAGGTCGGGACTCTTGTCGCCAAACACGGAAAGCTTGTCGATAGTCCACATCTCGGGAATGCCCGTAACGAAATCCAGGCCATCATTGACAAAGGAACGCAGGGCCTCCTCGGTCATCTCAGGGCCGTATACCACAAGCACCTTCTTGTTGCGCATGAGCTGCGCATTCACCGGAAGGAACACGTAGGGAACGAAATCGCGATAGAACGGCGAGGCGATCATGACGCTCTTGCCCTGCAACAAACGCACCGTGGTAAGAGCCAAGTCGTGGTTGAGCTCGTCGTAGCAAGAATCATCGGTTTTGCCGAGCAGGCCCTTATCCACCAAAGCCTTGAAGTAGCCACCTGCAAGGCTCGTAAAATAATCGTCGGATCTGATAAGGCTCTGGCAGAACTCATCATGTGTAGCCGGAGAGCCCTTGCGCGAACCGCGAGAAGCAATCAGGTTCACACGATCACCGAAGTAGTGCTTCAGCACCTCCTGAAGCTTGGCGTACTGGAACACGCGACGACCACCATCGTCCTCAAACTCAATGTCATCGAGGTATTCAGCCCGGGTCACGCCCGCCAAGAGGTAATAGGCTTCGCCGATTACCAACACCGCCAAAGCAGGATAGAAGGCATTGGTAAACAGATGCGCGTCCGACCACACGCCCGAAGCGATGAACAGCAAAGCCGCCAACACCAACGACGCCACAAATAACGAGCCCAGGAGCCTGCGCATGCCGCGATACTCATCGCGCAAATACCAATGCTGATGCTCTTCGTCAAAGCGATAGAAGAACCCATACAGATCCACTGCCACATTGGGGAAAGCCTTTGCAAACAGCGCAAAGAGATCGCAATAAACCAGCTTTACAAGGGCAAAGCCCGCAAGCAGCAGGAAATTGAGCAAGCTCAGCTCACAGAATTCAGACCCCAGACCACCAAGGAAGGGCACGCTCTGGGCCAACCATGCAAACATATCCTGCGCCGTAGCGGCGAGGGTCTCAAGATAGAGCACACCGAAAACGCCGCACAGCACAGCTATCAAAGGCAGGAACAGTTGGCGGTTGCGTTGCAGCACACGCTCGTTAGCCAGGCGAACCAACAAAACGCCTAGCGCAACGAGAGCCAAACCGAAAATCAAGGTCATTGCAGCCATTTTGCTCACTCACCTCCTATTCCAGCTCAAGCTCATCAAGGTGAGCCCCGCGAATAAAGCCGTAGGGAACATCCACGAAAGTGCGAGATGCATACTTCGGCTCTTCGTCCAGATACGACGTACGGTCAACATTGCACAGGTTGAAGAAGGAGTCGTCCTTCAGCCATTGGGAAACGGTTCCCCAGTCAATGTCGTAATCAAAGGTGCATCCGCTCATAGCAACCTCGCAATTGCGGGCAACCTCATCAAGATCGCGAATGCGCGTCTTCAGAAGCGCGCTCTGATAACCCAGCTTGCTCGCTTCCTTAGTGGGAGCGTCTAGGTGCAACTGACGCTCCATAACCTGCCAGCGCTTGCGGTAGGTTGCATACGACGAAACCTTGCGGTCCAAGCGCAGGGCCTCGCCCGACAAGAAGCTCGTAACCTCATTCATGAGCTCGTCGTGGTCGAGGTAGCGCTTGCGAACATCGTGTTGCATGGACCACAGGACAAACATTCCCGCGCCAAACAACACCAAGCAACAGGCCAGAGCCATGCCCAAAGCCTCGGCGCTAAATTCAAAGCCACTCGACGTACCCACGATGAAGGGAAGGAAGCCCACCAGGGTGCCCACAATGGCGGCTGCAAAGGAAAGCACAACCTGCTTCTTGATCGGACGCAGCTTGATCTGCTCCTCGATCGCCACCCCGCGCTTTGCAAACTCCTCCTCATAGCTTTCCAGCCTAAAGGGGGGCTTGTCCACGCTGCGGGCAAGCTCGCTTTCCTGAGCGTTCAGGTCGTCTCGCAGCTTGTCTTTCTGATACTCATTCAGAATACAGTACTCAAGTTCATCTTCCGGAACAGGCGGTGTTCCGCGGAACTTGGCCGCAGCGTTACGCAGAGCACGTCTCGGAGCTCGCAAAACCTCACGGAATTCGTCCATGATCCTGGCTTTCTGGCGGAACCACACCACGTGGTCCTTCTCAGGCTCATCCTTGATGAGCCCAACCTCGGAAGGCGCGGTATACAAGCCAGCCGTACTCACCATGTCGAAGGTGACGGGGATCGACACGTGTGTATCAGGCAGAGGCGTCATCACGTACTCAGAGGCATGAAGCTTCGCCTCGTCACCACGCACGCGAGCCTCGACCACTTCCCGTGCTGCAACCCACTGGGCACGGCGCTGGGCGAACATCTCGGTCAGACGCTGTTCGTCTATATCGACGCTCATGTTGTACACACGATACGCACGCAAATCAGATGCCTCGACCGTCGAGGTCATGATGGTCAGTATGCACATCCAGAAGTTAAACCACTCGCTACGCGTTGCGGCCTCGCTCGCTGTAGTTCCTCCTGCCAGAGCTCCGAAAGCGGAGCCCTCCCCCACGGGCACATCTTCACCCTGAGTAAATTCTTTTGCCGGCTGCATGCGATCGCACACCACAAAGCGAGTGATCGCGGGATAGTCGTTGCGCTGCCAAAAATCAATCTGCTCGCCAGATTCGCAGCTCGCAAGCTCTTTCTTACGACAGTCGAAGAAAGCCTCGTCCACATCGCGCGGAGTCACGCAGATAATGCGAATAGGACGCGGGCGACCAAGACGATATCGCTCAATGAGGTCGTAAGCGCCCTCGGGCAGACTGTGCTTAACCTCATAGCCCTTCAGATCAAAGGGCGAGTCTGCCCTATCCGGCCACTCGATGCTCATCTTCTCGGGGAATCCACCCAACATATGAGTCAGGCGAACGAGCGCATGCTCGGACTCCACGATCCCCTCAGAGGCGCCGCGGTCATAGCGGTCGCGGAAATCGAAGGGGTTATCGAAGTGCTCGTCATCACGCAGAGAATCGTCATCCTCGCGCAAATCAGTCACCACCACGGCCTGCCACTCATCATCGGGTCCGATCAGAGCAGCAAGGTCGGGAATAGCCTCGTCAACGCTTCGGGAACTGGAGCGCCACTCGCACACCTCGAAGAGTCCCTCTTTTCGGAACTCATCTAAAAGGAAGTCATATTTGAGGAAGGAGGGCCAGAGGCCCTTCTCCCCCTTGTCGATAAATAGAATCGTTTTCATGGCTTATCGACTCCACAAACGAGCGTCTTTAATTCCAACGATTCTCTCGGAACTTACGCCATACGCTATCGAGCCTGTTCTGCAGCGTGCGAATACGTGCCTGACGCTTGCTCAGCGACTCTTCAGCCTCCATATAGCCAAGAACCTTTTCGCGAACAGCGCTCACCACAACGCTCGTGTTGATGTTGGTGAACTCATTCTCATAAGCGATGAGGTTCTGTTCGAACAGCATGTACTGCTCCTCGAACAGCTGACCGCAGTTGTGTGCAAGGTCGCTTTCGTCACAGAAGTTGGCGACATGATCCCTCACGGTGCGGAAGATACTCTCGACCATCATG
>CAZMHL010000126.1:0-5791 GCA_964566065.1 uncultured Eubacteriales bacterium | reverse complement strand
ATATCCCATAACCTCTTGTTGGGTCGTTAACAAAAACATGAGTTACTGCGCCAACCAACTTTCCATCTTGAACGATAGGCGAACCCGACAAGAGTGTTGTCAATAGGGGACAATACAAACTGTTTAACCAAAAGTATGTCAAATACACTCTTTGTGCCCTATTAAAAAAAGTATATCTCCGCTTATATGCTCGCCTTTCAGATATGTGCCGTTTGCCTCATCACAGACAGAAGTGAAACGAGAATCAAATTCGGACGTTTCGTCTGTATTTTTTGCAACTGATACCGCAGCCTCACAGCCGGTTTCAGGAAATAAGCATACTGTTGCATTTTTAAGACCGGTTATGCGAATTGCCCGTCTGTATCTTGCATTGACGGGCGGAGCTTCTCTGCAGGAAATCACACCGTCCGATTGGCTGGCAAAAACCCTGCATTCCCGATGCTCTCCCCGACTAAAGCGATAGGTCGAGCGTCCGTCAGCTATCTCCGTTTCCGCTCCACACAATATCGGTGCACCGATGGGGAATTTCAAATGCGTGTCTGTTGTGGTATTTGCATTATAGACCGAGAAAAACATACCGTTGTCGTGTCGCACTATTCCAATTGTGGGGGGCTTGACGCACCCCTCTTTTTTGGTGAAAGATATTTGATATCCAAAGGCAGACAGAGCTTCGCGTATGCTGCCTGCGTTCTTTTTAACGTCAAGCTTAACAAGATATTCTAAGCTTGGAACAGTTTGAAGCTTTTCTTGTGTTCCGTACATCAATATACCAATCCCTTGCTTTGCAAAGTGTACTAATTTATCGAGAATATCGGGATTTTCCGGAACGGGCGATACCAAGATACTTTTTTGGTAGATACTTTCGTCATGATGCAGGAAATTATCCGTTGAAGTAACACAACACAATGGAAACCCGTCATTGATTGCATCACATATAAAGTTATCCCCAAGATTCATTTCCAAAAGTAAGTCTTCGTCTTCAGATGTTGTATATTCACGCAGAGGGTATACCCAAACAAACGGGGATGGCTCGTCTGCTGCATCTTTTTCGGCTTTGAGCAAGTGAGGAATTGGCTCATTTACGCATTGATCAGGCATATTTCCGTACGAGTTGTCAATGGTAAGAATATTTAAAGAATTTGCCGTTTCAACGTTTCCATTTGAATTGATACGCGAGATAGCCATAGTCAGATAAATATCACAGGGTGAACCGTCGTAACGGTCATACCAGGGTGAATTTACCCACCAGGGGTCGTGGATATAGTACCTGAATGGAAATTTCTCGTTCGGAAGCTCGCAGATTCTTGTCATATGTCCCATTATTTCCAAGCCGTAGTTGTCGTTCAAAGCCGCCCATGGAGAGTTCGGGGGTGCAACAATATCAAATCTGGCGTTATATATGTCATAAAGAGGAACACCATCGCTTGCATAGTCTATACCTACTGAATTGTTGGTGCCTCTTGTTTCGAGAGGAAAGGTACATTCAGCTCGAAACAATCTCCAGAAATCGAATACTTTTTGTTTTGTATCTGCAAGTTTTTCGGGATAATATTTCTCGCCGTCAAATATTTTTCCTGTCTTTTCCCAAGGATCAGCGCTGAAACCAAGACCGTTGGATAACCATAGATAGTCAAATCCCATATCCTTCAAAAAGCACTCGGATTGTTTTCCAAGAAATGTACCGAAAGGGGTGTCTTCGGGGATTCCGTTTGGATATGCGGCATAAGAACGGCTATCGCCATGAAGAAGTGCTGTTGCATCAACGAAGCCATGGTTATCAAGGATTGAGCCGGAACAGATTTCGGTATGACGATTATACTTGAAATCGGAAATAGCAAATTCAGGACCAATATCAAAGGTTTCGCCTACCCGTATAACAGCATGGGGAAACGCTTGTTTTCCTTCCTCTTTAAGACAATCAATAATACTTTTGAGTATACCATATGTCATTTTAGGAGGATTTTTTATGTAGTCTTGTTTTCTTTCATGCAAAGAGGTTTCAAGTGGAGCATCCTTTTCCAAGTATGGCAGATTAGCTGTACCAATAAACCTGCACCACTCAAATGTGTCATTCCGGTTACCTGAATAATCAAGTATTTCACTTCCGTCTCCAACCCAAAGCATTACAGATATAATTTTGCGATTTTTCAAAAGCGGTCGCCATTGTTCAAAAATACATGAACATACTTGCCTTATATACTCACTGTCAGTTTTTTTAAAAGGTTTTAAGCTCATTTCCAAGGTAATATTTTCATACATATATAGTTAATCCCCTTTTCATTTTACTTCAATCAATTCTATTTCGCTCATTTTTGAAAACTTACGGATGGTTTCTATATGGTGACCGGTTCCGAGTGCCAAATGATGTGTCGGGCCTGCCTCACACCAATGTTCAAGAAATTCGCATACAGGGCAACCGAAGTTTACTCTCGTATTGGTATTTCCTGTTTGAGGAATATCGCCCGACAAAGCTTCACCTTCAGCCGCAATCATACGAAATTTTCCGTTGCGGTCAACATTGATACTAAGAAGTGTTACAGGTCCCGATTTCAACGAAAATTCAACACCTATTCCATTTCCTGATTTGCCATGGTATTTTTTTAGCTTGCGCAGGCGCGGCTTACCTTCGGAAATTGCAATATTATGAGGTCCGTCATGACCTATAAGAACGACATCACTTTCCACATCAAAAGGATGTATTTCGGCAAATGAGCCTCCTCCACCGATGTTTTTCATAATAAGCATAGCCGCTGCGGTCTTTAAATCTGCTTCGCCTGCAAGAGGAATACCGGAGGATGTTAAAAGTGTATTGCCGATAATTAAGTTTGCAGCTAACTGCTCATAAGTGTTTTGTGGCTCGCTTTTGTAATAATAAGCTAATGCAGTCAGTTTATTGTCATTCACCATTTTTTTGAGTGCGACTGCCTGTATTGCTGAGTATGCCAGATCTTCTTCTTTTACAAAGTCAGTCAAAGGGTCAATCGAAGGGTCGCAGATCTCAAAGGTGTTTTTAATTTCTTCTATCTGCTCGGATATCTCATTTTTGGTAACAGACTCAGAAAGTCTTGCCAACTCGCACATTTCAAGCATTTTTACATGAGAACCAAATGTTGCAGTAAAAGCTGTAGGGTCAGTGTGCATATCGTACATTCCCTCATAAGTGTGACCAAGGTAGCCGAATGTTTCGTATTTAAATCCTGCCATAGCTGCAGCTGCTCTTACCCACTCATCCACCTCTTTTTTTATGTAATCCTTTTGAGAAGATGAAGCAACAATACACGTAGGAATTTTCTTGCCCAGGCGCTCATAAACACCTGCTACTTCAGGCATGGCACAAATATCGTCGTTCACCAGCTGGGTGTAAGTAGTGGTGTTGGTATAGTCAAGGTGTTCAAGAGGCTGTATTCCCACCAACACCTGCGGTATATCAAGATAACGGGCAAATGGCGCACATACCGCGGATGGAACATATGTTGACATAATAATAAAGAGCATATCCGCATCTTCTTTTTTTAACGATTTAACTGCTTCAAAAGCGTCATCCACACAATCAATATATCCACCGTCTACAACATCGCACATTTCCGGGTTAAGATATTTCTTAAATTGTTCACCCTTCTGTATTAAGTCTTCACGCAACCCCTCGAATTGTTCAAAGTATATATAATGTCCGAGTGTTACTATTGCTATTTTTGCTTTTTTCATACTTATACCTCCTTGTTTTATTTAATATTAGCACATAAAATATGGAAAAGCAATGGACAGACTGCGTATAAATAGCACAATATGTCCATTTTTCTCTTGCCAATTCCCATATAGTATGATATAATATTTAATTACAAGGAGGAATGCAATATGTTACTTTCCAATACTCTCTATATTGATATAAGCAGAATCAATGTGGCACACGAATTCGTTCTAAACAAAAATATCAAATGCGCATATCCGAACGGCAGAAAATATTATGGTATAATTTACTGTATTGAGGGTGAAGCAGAATACAGATTTTCCTCCGGAGATTGCTGTAATGTACACGCAGGAGAGATTATTTTCCTTTCTCCAAAGGCATCATATTCAATCACTACAAAAAAAGATTTCAAACATTATACTGTTAATTTCGAAATTCATAATAAATTTTCCAATATGAATTTTTTGACCGATATTTATTATTTGTTTCAACCCGAAAATTCTCAGTTGTACCGACATATTTTCAAGGAAATGTCAACACATTGGATGTCAAGAAAAAGCTGTTTTGAAATGCAGGCAACAGCCTGTCTCTATGAGTTGCTCGCACTTTGGGGTTCCGAGATACTCGAAAAAGAATATGGTACAAGTACGTATTTACGATTAGCTCCCGCTAAAGAGTATATAGAACAAAACTTCAATTCCGGAATCACTCTTGATATTCTGGCAAATTATACGAATATGAGTATAACTCATTTCAGGAGGGAATGGTCAAAACTTTACGGTGAATCTGCACTTCAATACCGTGACAGAATACGCTTATCTTATGCAAAAGAATACTTGATGAGTGGGTATTACACTGTGACCGAAGTGGCAGAAAAATGTGGTTTTAGCGATGTGAACTATTTTATTCGTTTTTTCAAAAAACACACAGGAATATCACCCGGTAAATTTGAAAAAATCTTATGATAAAAGTACCCATTGGCTTTTGCCAATGGGTACTTTTATCTATTTAGCTTCTCCGCTTCCGCAAGCATATTCTCTATAAATATCCCATAACCCCTTGTTGGGTCATTCACAAATACGTGTGTCACAGCTCCCACAATTTTGCCATTTTGTAATATCGGCGAACCCGACATTCCCTGAACGATACCGCCGGTTTTATTTAAAAGTCTTTCATCGGTTACCTGTACTATCATTCCTTTAGAGGTGTAAAGATTACTTTTTAAAAGCTTTATGATTTTAACCGAATATTTTTCTACCTTTTTACCCTCGACGCAACAAAAGATATAAGCTTCACCTTCTTTTACATCTGCCTGGGTTCCTATTGGTACAGCTTCTTTTTCAGGTGTTTGAAATCTCTTTCCGTAAACACCCTCGGTTGTGTTATTGTTAAGAGTTCCGATTTCCTTATCCTCGGCGGAAAATCCTCCCTCAAGTTCACCGGGAGTTCCTTTTTCACCCTTTACCACACCTGTTACCGAAGCGCTGTACACTCTTCCCTCGCGAAGCAGAAGTGCCTTGTTTATATCCTTATCGGAAATGGCGTGACCGAGAGCGGCGAAGTTACCTGTATTTTTATCATAAAAAGTAACTGTTCCTATGCCGGCGGTGCTGTCCCTTATCCAGAGCCCCACTTTATATTCATTATGCTGTTTTGAGTAAGCGGGAGTAATTGTTGTATTAAGCTTCTTACCTTTTCTTAAAATTTCAAGCTCATATTCATTATTTCCCGTAATCATTGAAGAAAGCTCTTCAATTGAATTTACTCTGTGACCGTTTATTTTCTGAATATAGTCACCTTTTTTAAGTCCTGCATCTTTACCCGGATATATTCTTCCGTCCTCTGTAAGAACATAGGAAATATCTACTATATAAACCCCGTCGGTATAGACCTTCATACCCACAAGTTCACCGCCGGGAATTACACAAGAGGGTTGTGCAAGAACTTTTTCCTCCGATGCATTTGTAACATCAAAAAGTGTCTGTGTTCCTGCGATAATCCCCAGGGTAATCACAATACAGACAAAAATTTTAAATTTATTTTTTTGCAAAATTATCACCTCAAAAATCAGAAAGTACCTCGTGTTCATCCTGCGAGCCGCAC
>CAZMHL010000125.1:0-5863 GCA_964566065.1 uncultured Eubacteriales bacterium | reverse complement strand
CAGTTCCTTTTTCAACAGCAGATGCCTGTTTCTTCGTACTTGTATTTGAATACAGCTTTAAAAAGCCATATTTAATCTTAAGCACGTAGGTTTTATCAAAAGTAAAATCAACTTTTACATACGATAAAAGAACAAGCAGAAAAAGCAAGATTATAAAACACAAAATCCACATTATCATTGTTCTTGTTCCATTTCTTCCATCGACATCTGAATAGATTCAAGATCAGGAATATCGAATAAATTATTTAATCCAAATATCTTGAGAAATTCTTTCGTGGTACCATAAAGTATAGGTCTTCCCGGAGCATCGAGCCTACCAACTTCTTCAACTATCTCTCTGTCAAGCAGTTTTTCAAGAGGTCCAAAGCTGTCCACACCTCGGATTTTATCAATAGTTGAACGTGTAACAGGCTGATTATAGGCAATAATTGACAAAACCTCTAAAGCAGCATTAGAGAGATTGTTAGGTCTTTTACTTCCGGCATATTTAACCAGATAATCATGATACTCGGGCCTTGTGGATATTTGATATACATCATCATATTTAATAATTCTCAATCCAGAAGAATTATAATTGTATTCATCAAGAAACTGATTAAGGATTTTCTCCATTTCTTTTTTTGGAATTTCAAAAACATCAGAAAACTTAGCGATATCAACGCCGTCTCCCGAAACAAATAGTATTGCTTCAATCGCATTATATATCTTCTCTATTTCCATCAGTTTCACCACCACTTACTATTATATCATTTTTGGTAAATTCAACAGTTATCATACTGTTTCTTACCAATTCAAGTACAGCTAAAAATATAGCTACAATTTCACTTTTGGACTCCGCCTCTACAAAAAGATCATTAAAAGACATCTGTCGCTTTTTAAACAACATTCTGCGAATAGATGAGATTTTGGTTTTCACAGGTACTGGATCCTTGCCAACTATTCCGCTAAAAACTTCTTTTGAAGGTGAAAGTCTCTCTTCTGCTCTCTGCATAACCTGCGCGAAAGCCTCGGTTAATCTCTCAATATCAAGAGATGGATTTACATTAATTTTAAATTTTTCGCCATCACCGGGCTTTTTAAAATATATATAATCACAGATATTTTTCCTGTCTCCGAAAAATTTAGACACTTCTTTATACTTTTTATACTCAACAAGTGACAAAATAAGTTCCTGTCTTGGATCTTCTTCCTCTTCATCAATTTCATCGTGTTTGGGAAGCAACAGTTTTGATTTTATATACAAAAGACGAGCCGCCATAACGATAAATTCACTTGACACCTCAAGATCATTGTCATGCATTTGTTTGATATAGTCAAAATATTGTTCTGTAATCAAGACAATCGGAATATCGTATATATTAACTTTATTTTTTTGTATAAGGCTTAAGAGTAAATCAAGAGGACCCTCAAAAACCTCAAGCTTAAATGATATTTTTTCCATTAAAATACACCAAAGATAAAACTTATTATATTGATATAACCAACATATACCAAATTAACGCATTGTGAAAGAAACCAGGAAAATGCATTACCAAATACCGGTATCATAAATAAAAGAATCAATAATAAAGTACCATATCTTTCAAAACTGAAATATCTGTACGCCGTACCGCTTTTCAGAAAAGAACCAAGCACCTTAGAACCGTCAAGTGGCGGAACGGGTATTAAATTAAAAACAGCAAGTCCAAGATTAAGTCTGATCACACTAACAAGGATATGATACAACCACTCGTTCCAAAAGCTGAATCGCGCTGAAGTGTACAATAATACTGTTGCCAAAAAAGCCAAAACAAAATTGGCGACAGGACCCGCAAAACTTACTATTATTAAATCCCTCTTATAATGTCTGAAATTATAAGAGTTCACAGGAACAGGTTTTGCCCAACCGAAGCGGAATATAATCAAACAAAGAGCACCAACCCAATCTATGTGCTTTAAAGGATTTAATGACAGTCTTCCATATATTTTTGCAGTATCATCTCCGCACAAATATGCTGCATATCCGTGTGATATTTCATGTATAACTATTGAAAAAGTTGCAACTATTACAGATATAACCAAAAATATTAAGTTATCAACATTAATTAATCCAGAAAACATACCATCACCTAATTAAACTGTAATTATACTTTAACACAAAAGAAAAAAGTTGTCAATTTTAGAAAAAGGTCATTTGCGCTGTTTCGTTAATTCCGTCAAGACAACCTTCCTGTCGTAAAACCTCTATGGCAGTTTTGTTTATACCACTTCTCATTCTCAAGTCTTCAACCGACGTAAATTCTCCGTCTTCCCTCGCCTCCGCAATAGCCTTGGCAGCAGTTTCACCAAGTCCCGCCATTGAAGAAAGTGGAGGTCTGATTCCGTCTTCGCACAAAGTAAATTTATTAGCATCAGACTTATACAGGTCAATTTTTGCAAACTTATACCCTCTTGAGTACATTTCGTTGCATACATCCAAAATAGTAAGTGTAGCCTGATCTTTAACAGATAGCTTTGTTTCAGAATTCTTAAACTGACCTATTAACTCTCTTACTTTTTCTATTCCTTTAGTCATAATTGTTGAATCAAATACGTCCGCTCTTATAGAATAGTAAGCCTGATAGAAAGCTTCGGGATAGTAAACTTTAAACCAGGCAATTCTGAACGCCATGGTTACGTAAGCTGCCGCATGAGCTTTGGGGAACATATAACTGATCTTAAGACAAGAATCAATATACCACTGTGGGATATTAGCTTCTTCCATTACGGGTATAAGTTCAGGATGTTTACTCAGTTTACCCTTTCTGGTAAATTCCATAATATCGAATGCATTCTTGGAATCTAATCCCATTTGCATAAGATTAACCATAATATCGTCACGGGTACAGATTACTTCTTTAAGCGGTGCAATTCCGTTTCTTACCAATTCCTGTGCATTTCCGAGCCAAACATTGGTTCCGTGAGACAAACCGGAAATTCGTATGAGTTCCCCAAACGAAGTTGGCTTTGTATCAATAAGCATTTGTTTTACAAACGCCGTTCCAAATTCGGGAACTGCGCTTGTTCCAACAGGATCAAGATAAGTTTCTCCCTGAAGATATTCTTCTTTGTAATTCAAAGCTTCTGTTGTTGTAAATAAGCTCATAACTTTCTGATCATCAAGAGGGATTTTCTGAACATCGACGCCGGTGAGGTCACCAAGCATCTTAAGAACAGTCGGATCGTCGTGTCCGAGTATATCAAATTTCAAAAGTGTGCCTTTCATTTTGCTGTAATCGAAATGAGTTGTTGTATTATCCGACTCAGTCTTATCAGCGGGCTTCTGAATAGGACAAAATTCGTATATATCCATATCATCAGGAACAACGACCATTCCGCCGGGATGCTGACCTGTTGTCTTTTTTACGCCTGCACAACCTAAAGTTAATCTGTTCTTTTCGGCATTTGAAACTGTCATATTTCTTTCGGCAAGATAATTCACAACATATCCGTATGCCGTTTTATCTGCAAGCGTAGAAATAGTACCGGCTTTAAACACGTGTTCTTTTCCAAAAATCTCCTCAGTATATCTGTGAGCCTGGCTCTGATATTCACCGGAAAAATTGAGGTCGATATCAGGGTCTTTTTCGCCGTGGAATCCAAGGAAAGTTTCAAAAGGAATATCATATCCGTCTTTTTTCATTTTTGTGTCGCACTTTGGACAGTTTTTGTCAGGCATGTCCATTCCGCAAGCATAAGAGCCATCAAAAATAAATTCATAATGCTTACACTCAGGACAAACATAATGAGGACACAGAGAATTAACTTCCGTAATCTTCATAAGAAATGCTATAAACGAAGAGCCCACCGAACCTCGTGATCCAACAAGATATCCGTCTTCCAGTGACTTCCATACGAGTTTTTGTGCTATTACATACATAACAGAAAATCCATTGTTTATAATTGAATTTAACTCTTTGTTCATTCTTTCTGTTACATATTCAGGAAGATTTTCACCGTAGATTTCTTTTGCAGTTTCATAAGAAATTCTTTTAACATCGTCCTCTGCTCCATCAATTCTTGGAGCGTATTGTTTTTTCTTGAGAGGAGTTATATCTTCATCGATCATATCTGCTATCAGATTTGTGTTTTTGATTACAGCATTATACCTTGTTTCTTCATCAAGATATAAAAATTCATCAAGCATTTCCGTAGTATTTCTTAAATACAAAGGTGCCTGATTGTCCGCATCTTTGTATTTCTGTCCGGCTTGAATTATTGCTCTGAAAATACTGTCCTCCTTGTTAAGAAAATGAGCATCACAAGTAGCAACATACAATTTATTAAGTTCTTTTGCCAACTGTATGATTTTTATATTAAAATCTTGAAGTTGTTCCGGTGTTTCAGCAGTACCATTATCAATCATAAATCTATTGTTGCCGATCGGCTGAATTTCGAGATAATCATAAAAATCTGCAATTCTTTTGAGCTCATTATCTGAAGCACCGGCGATAACCGCCTGAAATAATTCTCCCGCTTCACAGGCTGATCCGATAATCAGACCATCTCTGTACTTTTGAAGAATACTTCTTGGTACTCTGGGTCTTTTATAAAAGTAGTTAAGATGAGATTCCGAAATGATTCTGTACAGGTTTTTCATACCTGTCTGATTCTGAACAAGAATAACAGCATGATAGGTCTGCATTTTTGTAAAATCGTCCGCTTTATAGTGAGAATTAACATCGCCGAGTGTTTTTACACCCTCTCTTGATATTGCTTCTGAAATTCGTAAAAAGATTTCTCCGCAGGTATTGGCATCATCACAAGCTCTGTGGTGTGACCCCATATTAATTCCGAGATGTTTAGCAATAGTATCAAGCTTAAACTTCTTCAAACCTGTAAAATGAGCCTTTGAGAGCTCGAGAGTATCAATAACACTATTATTAAACTCAAGACCTAATTTCTGACAGTTGTAATTAATGAAATTGCAGTCAAATTTTGCATTATGAGCAATAACAGGTCTTTCACCTACAAATTCAAGAAAACGTTTCAGCACTTCTCCGATTTGTGGCTTATCTGAAAGCATATCATTTGTGATTCCGGTTAATTCAGTGATATTATAACTGATGTCAAACCCCGGATAAACAAGTTCATTAAAAGAATCTACTATCTGACCTGATGAAATCTTAACTGCACCAATTTCAATAATCGAACTTGTTAAAGGACTAAGTCCGGATGTTTCTATATCAAAAGCAATGAATTCTCCGTCCAAAGGATAATTTTCGTTGCCGGAAACAATTTTTAAAGTATCATCGGTAAGATAACACTCCATACCATAAATAATTTTAATATTATTTGCTTTTCCGGCATCCATTGCATCAGGATATGCCTGTACAACCCCGTGGTCTGTGATGGCAATAGCTTTATGTCCCCATTGAGCAGCTCTTTCAACAGCTTTTTCTATGTCTATTACACTGTCCATAGCAGACATTTTGGAATGGAGGTGAAGTTCAACTCTTTTTTCCGGAGCATCATCTTTAAATTCCGGGGCTTTTGCGAGGTTAACAGATTCTGCAAATATGCCGACCTCATTATCAAAAGTGTCAAATCTGGCATCTCCGGAAACTCTCAGATACATGCCGGCTCTTATGGAATCTGTAACTTTTTCTGCCTCCTGCTTTGTCATAATCATCTTACATGTTATGGATGATGTTAAATCAGTAATGTCAAATTTAAAGAGTATTCTGCCTCTTTTAGTTTCTCTTTCGTCAGTAGATATAACTCTTCCCTCAATAACAGCTTGTCCATAATACTGATCAAGATTTTTGATTTTGTCAGGTTCGGAATTACTGAGGTCTTTTCCTTTGATTATAGGACTAGCTTTTTTCTTTTCAGTTTTGACTAT
>CAZMHL010000124.1:4168-5885 GCA_964566065.1 uncultured Eubacteriales bacterium | reverse complement strand
CCTCACCAAGTGAGATCTTTGTCTGTTTTAGGGACTTTTTTTACAGTCCCTTTTAATCTTACAGCAAGTTAACAAACAGTCCGCCGACAACAGTTCTGTTTCTGAAAGCTACATAAGATGCAGTGGAGGTATAATACCAGTCGGTAAGCGGTACACGGTCACCTGTTTCGTTTATCATATTAACAATACACTGACAAACCTTGTCAAAATATTCTTTGTCATCGGTAATTCTTGTTGACCACATAAGCCAGTCAACCTTGGTGTAATTCTCCCTGCAATCAAGAGGAACACCGTATCTGTTCATTTTTTCTGTGTAATATTTAATTTCATTTTTCTTGATCTCATCAGAAAACAGATTATATCCCAGAAGATTATCCCAGATAATGTTATATTTCATACTCCATGTATCATCTCTGTCAAATGCAAGTCTTGTAGCACCGTGAGATGCAAGAGCATCCTTTTCCCAGTTCTTTGCATATTTCTTTGCAATCTTCATATAAGATTCATCACCTGAAAGTGCTGAATAAGCAGCGATGCCAAGAATTGCTTTAAGGCTTAAATTACAGTTATGACCAAGGTGACCTGCAAAGTCATCTGTGCAAAGCTGGTTTTCAGGATCGTAGCCGTAGTTTACAAGATAGTCAGCCCACTTCTTAATAAGGTCTTTATTTTCGTTGAAAAGTTCCTTATCTCCTCCTGAATATTTTTCAACTGCCGCAAGACAAAGAATCATATTTCCTGCTTCTTCAACAGGCATCTGTCCGTATTCGCCGTTTATAATGTATGTCTGTCCGTTAGCAATAGGATATGTACCTACATCGTGAGGAGTATATTCAAATGTCCATACATCAGATTTGGCAAATTTGAGAATAGGTCTGAGCATTCCCTTTACAAGCTCAGGATTATATTTTAAGAATAAAGGTGTTGAAGGATATGTTACATCAAGAGTTCCGATACAGCCGTTTGAGTCACATTCTTTTGAAAGGAAAAGGATGTTTCCTTCGGTGTCTTCAACAAGCTTGTGAGCACCTACAGCCTGACGGTATGCAAGTGCAGTTATATTTTGATAGTTTTCACCGAATTTTTCAGTATCAGCCATAAATTTTGCATCAAATTCTCTGCAGAGCTTTTTGATTTCAGGATATTCAGATTTTGCCGCTTTTACCATATCTTCAAAGCGGTTAAAATATTTTGTGTAATATTCATCAAGCTGTTTTCCGAAATATTCAATTGCTTTGACTTCATCATAAGCAATCATAATTACACCTGAAAGTTCTTTCTTTTTAACAACTATATACGGTTTTTCGTTATATGCATTATACGCTCTTGTATATGGAAGTTTGTTTGGTTCTGTTCTTCCGGCAGGCGGCTCTGCGATGTATGCAGCAGGGTCGCAAAGATGCAGATATCCCCAATCGATTGACACATTATCTCCTGCGTGAGAAAGAGTCATCTGCACTGTGTTTCCGCAACAAACAGAATATGATGTCTTTTTAAATGCAACCTCCTGCATATAGTTATCAACACACCAGTTTGAGCATATACCAAACACAAACTCTATTTTATCATCAGCGCATTTGGGTTCAATGTTATATTCAATATAGCTTACAGGTCTTGTCATAATATCTATTCTGTCAAGAAGAAGCGGCGTTGTAAACGTAAGTGTTGCTTTCACAGCATCATTTTCAAAGGAATAAATACTGCTTGTAGGTGTAAC
>CAZMHL010000124.1:0-4158 GCA_964566065.1 uncultured Eubacteriales bacterium | reverse complement strand
ACTTTAACATCAATCTGGGGAACCTTATGTCTTACCGTCAGACCATTGTTGTTTACTGCTGAAAATGGACGGAATTTACCGTTGATAATAACTCCTGTATAAATCGGATTCTCCTTTCCGCTCCAATGCTGTGTTGCATTGTTTCCCAAAGCATCAGCACAAGACCATACAGATAAAAACGGGTCTGCTGTAATAAGCGGTACTGCCGCAGGTCTGAATTTCATAACGTTTCCTCTTTTCTTAAATTTATATATTGCTTTATTTATATTTTACTGCTATAATTATCAAATAACAATGTAAAATACAAGTATAATAATGAGGAAAACTGTTATATGAACGAAGATATTTATACCATACATCAAAAAAGTGACACAAGAGATGTAATTAAACTTGACATCTGCGGAATAACCTATCCCGACAAAAACTATGAAATTTACCGTAAGCTTTCAAAAACTGCCTGCATTGAGTATATTGAAAGCGGAACGGGAACTGTACATATTGATAACAATACTTTTCGTCCTTGCGAAGGTGACAGCTATTTTCTTCATTCATATAAAAAACATCATTATTTTTCAGACAAGGAAAATCCCTGGAAAAAGTATTTTATCAACCTTTCAGGTAATCTCCTTGAAACTCTTATTGACGGTTACCATCTTAAAGATATACACTTTTTTCCCGGACTTAACATTAAAAACGAGCTTTGCGAAATAATCGAACTTTCAAAAAACAATGAGAATGACAATACAGGTGAAATCATCTGTATTTTAAACAGAATTTTTCTTAAAATGCACACCAGTGTTAAAACAAAATCCTCTGCACCACGCATTGCAGAGGAAATGAAAAACTATTTGAATTTACACATTCAGGATAAATTTAAAATTGAAGATTTGTGTAAACACATATCCCGTTCGGAATCACGTACTATCCGTATTTTCAAAGATGCTTACGGTGTAACGCCTTACGCTTACGTGCTAAATAAAAAAATCATTCTTGCCAAAAGCTTATTGCTGAACACAAACTTGTCGGTAAAGCAGATAGCATACAAGCTTAACTTCACAGACGAATATTACTTTTCAAACATATTCAAAGACAAGACAGGAGTATCACCATCCTCATTCAGAAAAGCTCACGGTTGATTTTCATTGGCATACTCACTTTTTAAATCAAAAGCGTGATTCAAAGGTCCGGACCCACCACCAAGATCAAGCATTGCAGAAAGAGCTCCGGAAATATAGCTTTTAGCACGATCAACCGACTCTTCCAACATAAAACCTTTAGCAAGATTTGAAGCTATAGCAGAAGAAAGCGTACACCCTGTACCATGAGTGTTAGGATTATCTATTCTTTTTCCCGTAAACCACTTATACCTTTCTTTAAAATACAGCAGGTCATTTGCATCATTAACATTATGCCCGCCCTTAAGCAAGACTGCACATCCGCAACTTTTACCGATATGTTCCGCAGCCGCCAACATATCGGCTTTATTTCTTATTTTTACTTCTGTCATAACTTCTGCCTCGGGAATATTCGGAGTAACAAGTGTTGCGATTGGCAAAAGTTTATTTATAAGTGTTAACAATGCCTGATTCTGCATAAGTTTCGAGCCGCTTGTAGCTACCATTACAGGGTCTAAAACAATGTTTTTGGCTCTATAGTAATTTAATCTGTCAGCAACAACTTCCATCAGTTCAGAGGAAGGAATCATCCCTATTTTAACTGCATCGGGTGTAATGTCTTCAAAAATCGCATCAAGTTGTTGCTGTAAAAATTCCTGCGAAACTTTCGCTATTTCTCTTACCTCCATTGTGTTTTGCGCAGTAAGCGCAGTTATTGCGCTCATAGCATAAACGCCATTCATTGTCATAGTTTTTATATCTGCCTGAATACCCGCTCCGCCGCTTGAGTCAGAACCTGCTATTGTCAACACCTTTTTCATTTCAATCCTCCTTTAAATATCCTAATGCTTTTTTTAATTTTTTTACTTCTTCCTCCGGTTTGTCCGCTTTCATTACAGCGGATACCACACATATCCCCGAAATATCAATTCCATTTAATACATTTATATTGTTCTTATTAAGACCGCCTATTGCATTTACCGGAATAGGTACAGCGTTACATATTTTGCTAAGGGTTTCTGTAGAAGTATGTATTGTTTTTACTTTTGTAGCAGTTGGGAATATAGCTCCCACGCCAAGATAATCAGCTCCGCTGTTATATGCTTCAAGAGCCTGTTCAACACTTTTTGCTGTTGCTCCGATTATTATATTTTCTCCCAGTATTTTTCTTGCTGCATCAATCGGCATATCGCTTTGTCCCAGATGTACTCCCTCGCAACCGACAGCCATTGCCACATCAACTCTGTCGTCAATAATAAGCGGTACATTATATTTTTCTGTCAGGAAATGCACTTTTTCAGCAAGTGTAATATATTCTCTTGTCGTTTTATTCTTTTCACGAAGCTGCAGCAAAGTAACTCCACCTTTTAATGCACTTTCCGCTTTTTCCAAAAATTCCTCTTCACTGATTCCTGTGCTGTCAGTTATAAAATAAAGACTTGTGTCAAAATTACTCAATTTTAATTTCCTCCGTTTTCTTAAGTTCTTTTACTTGAGAGTCAGTTATAAGTGAAAGATTATCAATAAGATTAACCATAAAAATGCCATTCCCATTTAAGGTTTCAGACAACTCACCGCAAATCCCAAGAACCGTGCATGCCTCTACAGGCGCAGTTATATCATTTTTTATGCAAAGGAAACATGCGCACAAAGCACCAAGCATACAGCCTGTCCCCGTTAATCTCGACAACTGTGAAGAACCGTTTTTTATATGAATTATTTTCTTTCCATCTGTAACAACGTCAACCTTTCCGCTTGCTACAACAAATGCGTTATATTTATTGGAAATATAAAATGCTATGTCACTTATCATATCTATTTCCAGATTTTCAGAATCAACGCCTGATGACTTATAATCTTCGTTGTACAAAGCCATGATTTCAGAATAATTACCTTTTAGCAAGGTCGGTCGATTTTGCTGTATAATATTAACCGCAAAATTTCTCCGCAGTGTTGAACAGGAAATCCCTACAAGGTCAATAACAACAGGAATATTATTTTCTTTTGCCTTTGACGCAGAAATCATTATAGATTTCATTCTCACTTCTGTTATATTCCCAAGATTAAGCAGAACTGCATTTGCACTTCCTGTAATTTCTTCAACCTCATCCGGGTGCTCCGCCATTACAGGACGGGCACCCAATGCAAGAATTGCATTTGCACATTGATTTATAGATATGGGGTTTGTAATACAATGAACAAGCGGCTTTGAATTTCTGATTTCACTTATCAATCTTTATACTACCTCTTTTCGTTATAAGATAAATTATTGCTGCCACAATAAAAACACCCGGAACTGTAAATGACAAACAACTCCATAACGGTGAAATCATTTTAAAAATGCCTGTAAGAATTTCAATTACAAGATAACCTATTACACCAAGTGCCGCAATAGTTGCAGCGTTGCCGGCAACTCCGCTCTTATCGTTATAGCTCTTTACGGCAAGTAAATTCTGAAAGCGCGTAAGTGTTCCCGAATTTGAAAGCTTTCTCAAAAACACAAAAGCTATGCTTCCGCCAATAAGTGTACCGCAAATAAACGACGGCACATAAAACATCCAGCTTAAGCCTTCTTTTCCCCACAAAAATGTCATTACAGGATAAGAAAGTATTGCACCGATTATACCTGTTCCAATTATTTCACCAAGTACTGCAAATAAAATTTTGCCATTTGAAGCTCTGTAAAAAACACCTGACAAAAATGCACCGAATATTGCTCCTGTAAGCGCAATGGGAGGTATTCCCATAACAGCCATTCTTATTATACCTATGAGTGTTGCGCATAAAAGCGAATACCACGGTCCCAAAAGCACCGAACAGACTATGTTTATAAAATGCGCCATCGGACACATACCCTCAAATCTTAAAATCGGTGAAATCACCACTCCCAATGCCACAAGCATTGAAAGCACAGCCATTTTTAAAAGTTCTTTTTGTTTATTCATTTGTTTTTCCTCGTTTCATATTTAATACAAAGCAAAGCCTTGCCGGTCGAAACTATTTTGTTTCCTCTCACCCCGAAACACGGGTTCCCATCGCATAT
>CAZMHL010000123.1:0-5890 GCA_964566065.1 uncultured Eubacteriales bacterium | reverse complement strand
CACCTTTGGTGCAATTCATGAGCCGCAAGGCTCAATTCATGAAATCCTTGATTTCAATTAATGCCAAAGGCAATTCATTCATAAATGTGCCAACTTGACAAGAGGTGTTGTTAAATGGTAGAATCAGGCTATCAAAATGATGGGAGATTATCTATGAAAAAGAAATTATTGTCAGTAATTTTATGTTTTGTGCTTGTTTTTTCAAGTATAAGTGCATTGGCGGGAACATTTCCGCAAATGGCACCTTATCCCACAACGGATACCGATGCAATCTATGAGCCTTATTATGAGGATCTTAATGTAACGAGGTTTACACCCTGGTTTAAGACATATCATATGCAGACCGCAGCAGACTATGCCAACGGCAACCACGGCGGTGAAGGCGGACAGATTATAATGTCCCTTTCAGTTTCACCCGTTAACTCCGACCACGTTCTTATGGGCTCGGATATGTCGGGCGGATGGGTAAGCCGTGACGGCGGTAAAAACTGGAGAATAATGGGCAATAACGTTAACACCTGGGGTGTTGCTGATTCAAAATGGGACCCTGTTGATGAAAACAAAGCATATATTGTTCAGGCATTCAAATCTGGCTCTATTGAAGGTAAACACAAAAACTCAACCGTTGACGGTCTTTATAAAACCACCGATGCGGGCAGAAGCTGGACTCAGATAAATGAGTTCAACTATGTTCAGACAAACAATGCAGAAAATCTTATATATTTTGATGCAAACAATAATCTTTATACTCTTTCAAGTAACGGTGTGTATAAATCAACAGACGAAGGTGCAACCTGGACCCGTCTTGGTAAGCTCGTTTATACTACTACGACTTCAACCGACGAAAGCGGAACAGAAACCACAACATATAATTACTTCTATACAAACGGCGATGATACAACATACACTGAGGATATCACAAAGGTTATTTACTCAATGTATGTGTCAAAGGACGGAAAGACAATTGCCGTTGCGGCATACGGCGGACTATATGTAACCTACGATGGCGGTGCAACCTGGGATTTTGCAGGCGATGTGTTCAACGGCGTTACAGCTTATTCAATTGCAGTTGATACATCAAACGACAAGCACTGGGTAGCAATTACATCAGGCTCAAAGGTTTACACTTCAACAGATGCGGGTAAAAACTGGCAGACAATGAATTTCCTTGCTTACGGAAACGGAGATTATTACCCTGCATTTGTAAAATTCACTCAGCCGAAGGCAGACGGAACTCCGAACCTCATTATGATTTTCAATCAGATGAACTGTCCTTTCCGAGTTGCTCTTGACGGCTCAAAAACCAGTTTCAATACAAAAGAGTCGACAAAAGGCGGAGACTGGATAAGACCAACCTTCGGACCAAATACGGCAAACAAATTCTTGAGTGCAAACGGATATTACTGCGAAGGTCTTGCTGTTTCCGAATCTGACCCCAACCTTGTTTACTTCTCCTTTGGTGATATAATTTATAAATCCACCGACGGCGGCGTTACTTTTGACATCGCCTGCTCAGGATTTTCGGGAAACTATGTAAATCAGTTCCTCTTCGGTCCCGATAACAGACTCTGGTTTGCCTTTACCGATAAAGGTCTTGGCGCAACCGATTCTGCTTATAACAGTGAAAAGCTTCCTACAGCAAAAATGATAAAAGGCGGCGGAACTGCGGCCAGCGTTGCAATTGACCCTAACGATTCAAACCACATTTTCACCAACCTTGGCGACTGGTCAAATCAGACTCTTCAGGAATCAAAAGACGGCGGAGCTACATGGACTTCAAGAACAGATGTTTCAAAAGCATCTTTTGCGATAATGAGATATATTGCCAAAGATACTATCGTAACCTCTAAATATACAAGTAAAGACAACGGTGCAACCTGGACAACCAACAGCAAAACCTATCACGGCGTAAGTAAGCTTGATTCTAATATTATTTATTCAATATCAAGTAAAATCTATTACCGTTCAACAGATGGTGGAGCGAACTGGACAGAATATAAATCACCGAACGGTTCTACAATTGAATGTATTTATCCTGATGAGTTTGATAAAAACGTAGTATGGATCGGAACCTATAACGGTGCGGTATGTAAAGTTACATTTGATTCTGAAGGAAACATGACCAAAGAATACAAATACACAGGAATCCCCTACGTGGGTAAACTATTCCAGGTTACAGTAATGGCAATTGCCCAGGATCCCAAAAATTCTCTGCACCTCGTTGCAGGCGGTAAGGGAACCTCTGAGGGAACTAATTCCTACGGTATTGTTGAAACTTATGACGGCGGAGCTAACTGGTATGTTGTTCCGGGCTCTGTAGGACCTATGAATGTTAATACATTGCAGTTCTCACCGGTATCCGACGAAGTGTTTATCGGAACCTGCAGTAACGGTACAATAATTTATGAATATAACAATTATTCACATACAGACAACGTTGTAAAATTTGACAACAACGGAGTTACCGGCGGAGCACCTGCTAATCTCAGCGGAAATTACGGTGACAGTGCAACACTTCCTGATATTTATGTTAAAAAAGAAGGCTACAAATTTGCAGGCTGGGGCTATGAATACACAAGTGTTGATGCTGAAAATAATACAGCAACAACAAAAACAAAGGTTTATCAGCCGGGCGACACCTTTACAATTCAGTATAAGGACGTTACCTTAAAGGCGGTATGGGAAGAAGCATCAGGCTTCTTTGATGAAGATGGAAATGCTCTCGCATCACTTTCTGAAAACAATGTAAACGGAAAGATTTTTGCAGAGGGCTACACGGGAAAAGCTCTTCCCGTAATTGGTGTTTACTACAAAGATGCACCAACAAAAATGGTTAAATTCTTCTCTGGCGAAAGCAATGATTTCAGCACAAAGGCTTACGCTGAGTGTAGTGTTGACTTAACAGGAATTGATAAGACAGAAGTATTCCTTAAAATGTTCTTAATCGGTGACTTTAACACACTTTCACCCGTAACAAACTTTGAAACACTTGAATAAAAACGTAGGGGCGAGCCTGTGTGCTCGCCCGTTTTGTTTAATTAAAATGTGACAAACAGGCACGTCCCCATATTATCTCTATATTATCACAAAGCAGAAAAACTGACCGAAAGGTCAGCTTTTCTTATCCCCAACAAATTCCTGCAAAGATATTAATTTCGGCGCATCTTCGCTTTTGCAGGAATTAACATAATTTTCTTCAAGCTCAAGCTGAAGTTTTTGTAAAGAAAGGATGGTATCCGTAATTGTATTAAAGGCTTTTAAATAAAGCTTTTGGTAATCTGCCATATATATTTCCCCTTAAATCAAAAAATGCGCCGACAGAAGCCGACGCACGAAAAACGCGACTCTGACCATGCGCTACACATTTTAATTATACCACCAGGATATAACAATCAAAGCCTGCATTTTTACCAAATGCAAACCTGTGGTCTTTTTAGCTATTAAAATGTGTAGCATAAAAAGTATAGCATAAATAAAATTAAAAGCCCGGCAGTTTTGCCAAATTTTGCCAAAAACTTTTCGACAAAATGTGACAGAACATTAAAATTGACAATCTTCAATTAACAAAGTATAATAAATGTATGCGAGGTGAGGAAATGGAAAAGAAATGGGATACGGTTATAACTCCGAAAACATCATTTTTCAAGAATGTGTTTCCCGAGCTTTTAAAAAGCAGAAATTTAATATATATGCTTGTTAAAAGAGATTTTAAAACAATGTACAAGCAGACAATACTTGGTCCGCTGTGGCTTATTTTAAGACCTCTTATGTCTGCGGGGATTTTCACCCTTGTTTTTTCTTACATTGCAGGGCTTTCAACAAACGGCGTGCCCGATATTTTGTTCTATATGTCAGGAAGCATTTTGTGGACAATGTTTTCGGGAATTCTTCTTTCCTGCTCATCGGTGTTTTTAAGTAATTACAGCCTTTTTTCAAAGGTTTATTTTCAAAGACTTGCGGCGCCCTTTTCAACGGCTCTTTCAAGGATTTTCGTGTTTTTAATTCAGTTTATTGCACTTCTTGTGATTTACATAATTTATCTCGCAGGCGGAGCGGAAATTATTCCCAATCTCTGGGCACTTGCAACACCTGTTCTGCTTGTTGAAGTTTCAATTCTTGCAATAGGTATCGGAATAATCTGTGCCTCGGTTACGGTAAAATACAGAGATTTAAACATTCTTATTTCTTTCGGGGTTTCTCTCTTAATGTATCTTACGCCGATAGTTTACCCCATTTCGGCAGTGCCCGAAAAATTCAGAACACTTTTAATGATGAACCCGATGACACCAATAGTTGAAACCTTAAGATACGGGTGGTTTTCCGCAGGTTCGGCACCTGATTTTTATCTTGCGGTAAGCTTTGTTGTTACGGTTTTAATATTTATGTTTGGCGCTTTTGTGTTTAACAGAGCACAGAAAAATTTTGTGGATATGATTTAGGTGGTATTATGAATAAAGTAATTTCAATTGAAAGCTTAACAAAAGAATACCGCCTGGGTCAGATAAGCGGAAGAACGCTTCAAAGCGACATTAAGAATAAGCTTTTAAAAAAGAGCAGTGTCAGAAAGTTTGAGGCACTTAAGGGTATAAGCTTTGATGTTGAAAAAGGTGAAAAGGTTGGAATAATCGGCTCAAACGGAGCGGGGAAATCCACACTTTTAAAGCTTATAAGCAGAATAACCTCACCAAGCGGCGGCAATATAAAATTAAACGGCAGAGTTTCGGGAATGCTTGAAATAGGTGCAGGTTTTAACGGTGAGCTTACCGGCAGGGAAAATGTGTATTTAAACGGCGCAATTCTTGGAATGAGTAAAAAGGAAATTGACAGTAAGCTTTTGGATATTATAGAATTTTCTGAATGTGAAGAGTTTATTGATACTCCCGTAAAAAGATATTCTTCGGGAATGTTTGTAAAGCTTGCATTTTCCGTTGCTGCACATCTTGATGCGGACATAATTTTAATGGACGAAGTTCTTGCGGTGGGGGATGCGGCTTTTCAACATAAATGTGTTGAAAAAATGAACCTGCTTGCAAAAGACAAAGGTAAAACAATTCTTTTCGTAAGCCATAATATGCAGACGGTAAAAGAGCTTTGTGACAGATGCATTGTTTTAAAACAGGGAGAAATAGTTTTTGACGGAGAACCCGAAAAAGCAATTTCAATGTATCTTGAAAACAGTTCCGTCAAAAATAATGAATTTGAGCGTGATGAGGCATCAATGACCTCATCGGTGCGCCTGCTTTCCTTTGAACTCTTCCAAAACAGACTTTCTTTCGGTAAAGAACTTGAATTTTCTCTTGAATTCAAAGTAAATGAAAAAGTTGACGATATGTACCTTGCTTTTACTCTGACAAACGAGGAAAATGTAAAGACAGGCACTTCGGTAACACCGTCTTTGGGTTCTTTTGAACAATCGGACAGCATTGTTGAAAAAAATGTTTGCATAAACACAAAAAATCTTCCCTGCGGAAAATATTTTGTTTCCGTTGCGGCGGTAGAACCGCTTTCATCCAAAATGCTCAACCGCCTTGACGAAGTGTTTAATGCCTTTTCTTTCGAAATCGAAGGGGAAGAAAAAACAGCGGATCTTGTCACCGAGTGGCAGAAGGAGTTGTGGGGCAATATAATACTTCCGGGTGCAGAAATAAAATAAATAAGAAAGGAAAACAGTTATGAAATATACTTATAAACCAAAAGGAGTCTGCTCTGCGCAGATTGATTATGAAATTGAAGACGGAATCGTTAAAAATGTTAAGTTTTACGGAGGATGTAACGGCAACACTCAGGGCGTTGCAAGACTTTGCGAGGGAAGAAAAGCGGAAGAAATCGCACAGCTGCTTTCGGGAATTAAGTGTGGTTTTAAAAACACCTCATGTCCCGACCAGCTTGC
>CAZMHL010000122.1:0-5905 GCA_964566065.1 uncultured Eubacteriales bacterium | reverse complement strand
TTGATAAATCAAAAGTGATATTAAAGCCTTGCGGCTTCAGTGATATTTTATTCGCAGTTAAACTGCCTTGGCAATACCACTGCGAAGCAATATAACTTGCATAGCAAATATAACTCGCCTTTTGGCGAATAAAACTGCCGGGTGTCCTGTGGGACACCAGGCAAAATCCCGACTTTGTTTTTTATCTGTACTTTGGTATAAGTAATTGTCTTCCTACCGTAAGAGTTTCTCCCTCAATGTCATTTGCAGACTTAATCAAGTCAACCGTAGTCATATAGTGTTTGGCTATTGACCAGAGTGTATCATTTTCCTGGACAAAATAAACTGTAAGAGATGAACTTTTTGGCATTTCGTCCTTGGTTTCATCCTCTTCGATGTCGGATATCACGCTGTACACCAGAGGTTTTGTTACAACACCCTCAAGATTCACTGTGCATCTCACCTCCGCACAATTCCCTGCATTCAGGGCAAAGGATGCATTTATCGCCGAGGCATCAAGCTCTGCTATGCAGTCGGAATCCCCCTCAAATGGAATAAATTTAGAAAACTCTATTTCCTTTTTAATCATCCCCACAGGTACGTTTTTATCGTCTGTCACATAGAGAACATAGGCATCAACCCTGCCTTTTATTTCACCGCCGTTTTCATTAATTTCTACCTTGTCAACGTAAGCATCGCACATAACATCGTAAATCTGTTTTATTTCCGGAGAATCATCAGGCGTAAACAGTTTTTCCTTTACGTTTATCTGCTCGGAAAAATCGCAGATAAGCACATTAAGGTCAAGCTCGTCTTTGGTAAGTTTCAGATTGTTTTTAACGCTGTAGCAGTCAGATACTGTCTGAACTTCTTTTGTGTCAAGTGCGCAGACCTTTATGTAAAAATCCACATCTGTATTTATAATTCTTATTTCTCCGTCCTCGTCCGCTTCACATTCAAAAAACGCATTTGACGGTTTAACCTCAACCCTCGTGAGCATTTCACTGTTAATGCCCTCTGTATCAACTATTTCTGTAAAGGGAACGCTTATGCTCTTCGTTTTAACATCAAGAGACACCTTGTCAGTGTAAATTGCACAGACAACACAATCGCCCTTGACAATAGCCTTGTTATTTATTATTTTATAGTCTGTTTCCCCGGTTCTGGCAAAAACCCTTAAAACTTCCGCTGCCGACGGTGTTGTTATTGGGATAACTATTTTCTCATTGATTTTAAAATCCTTTGTAAAACTCACATCCGACCTGATATAAGAAAGGGGTTTTGTTTTTATCTCAACGCCTTCCGCCTCGGCAGAGCAAAGCATCTGATAACCGGTTTCATCAAACACCGACAAATCTGCAAGAACCTCTGCCTTAACTGAAATTTTTCTTCCGTTCAACAGCTTGTATGAAACATTTTCCACCTCGGATACACAAGATGCACGCATATCCTTGCTTATTCCCTTAACCTCTGCCACATCGGTCATACGGCACAAATTACAAATCCCCTTAACCTCGCCATCTTCGGGCATATACATAATCTGAAAATTAACAGCCAGGGGAAGAAGAACTCTTTCGTCCTGCATTTCCATGTTCTCAATGCGGCATCCCGCATCAACCTGAAGCACCCTTTCAATATCGGGCTTTGAATCAGGAACAATTATATCCGCTTCAACGGGCACTCTTATTTTCTTTACTGCTATCTTCTTATTTAAAACCAGGTCTTCTCTTTTTAATTCTATTTCCATAATCTGCCTCCCGTGTGCAATTTCTTTTTTAATATTTATTCTGTTGTTGCTTTAAATATGAATATTTAACAATATTTTGCAGACCATAAAAATATGAAGATTAAAAATTTGTTTACCTATACTCCCGAGAAAAAGGTTTTCAGCCTTGACGGAGAAAAACAGAATATCACTCCGCCAGGATGCGCATATCCAATGGTTTCCGCTCACATTGAAGAAAACCTGAAAATTCTTAAGGAAATTTTTTCTGCTGATTTAAGCTGTGACATTAAGATAAGAGAGTTCTGCACAGGAGAAAAACATGCTTTTATTGTTTTTATTGAAAATATGATTTTAACGGAAGTTGTGAATGAAAACATTCTTGCGCCTCTTATGCTTCTTAAAAACAAGGACATATCCTATAACAAAATAAAAGACACTCTTCTTGTTTTAAATCAGTTAAACGAAGCTCCTGACTTTAAAAAGGTTGCAGACTCTGTCAACCTTGGCGACTGCGTTCTTTTTGTTGACGGAATTGACGTTGCTTTTACCTGCGACGTGAAATCCTGGGAAAGACGAAGCATTGATGCGCCGATAACCGAATCTGTTATCTACGGTCCTCACGAAGCCTTTATTGAAAACTACAAGATAAACATTTCTCTGGTACGAAAAAATTTAAGGCAGGAAAACCTTATCTGCGAAAGCATCAATGTCGGGAAAATAAGCAAAACTCCCTGCGGATTTTTGTATATGGACGGCATAACAAACAAAGCACTTGTAAAAGAGATGAAAAGACGACTTGAAAACATAAATGCCGACTATGTTTTTCAAGCCGGTGAACTTGAACAGTTTATTGAGGACTCCACCTTTTCTCTTATGCCCCAGATGCTCACCACGGAAAGACCGGACAAAGCGGCAAACGCTCTTGTTGAGGGAAAAATTGTTTTAATTCTTCACGGAAGTCCATTTGCGCTTATCTGTCCTGTCACTTTCTCTGAGTTTTTAACAACCGTTGAGGACAAATATGTTCGTTTTCCCTTTGCAGGGCTGATGAAATTAATAAGAATTATCGGAATACTGTGTTCATTTCTCCTTCCGGGGCTTTATATTTCAGTTATCAATTTTCATCAGGAAATGATTCCCACCGACCTGCTCTTTGCAATTGAAGCCTCGAGAGAATCAGTACCATTTCCCGCATTTTTAGAGCTTTTGATAATGGAAATTGCCTTTGATGTTATAAGGGAAGCAAGTATACGGGTCCCCTCCTCAATCGGTTCAACACTTGGTATTATAGGCGCACTTATAATCGGCGATGCGGCTGTTTCCGCAAACCTTGTTTCGCCCATTGCAATTATAATCGTTGCGGTTACGGGTATAGGCTCTTATGCAACGCCCAGCTATTCACTTAATATGTGTCTTCGCTATTTAAGATATTTTTATATTGCACTTGGCTCGGTCATGGGATTTTTCGGAATTGCGCTTGGCTTGTTCTTAAACGCCGCATCCCTTTGCACCACAAGTTCTCTTGGCGTTTCAATATTTTCATCAATGGCAAATGACGAAAACGACAACCTTGCAAGAGCTCTTTTCCCCTTCCCAATCTGGAAGAGGGAAATAAGACACGGTTTTGTAAAACCCGAAAAAATAAGGGTTCAGGATAAAATAAGCAGAGGATGGGATAAATGAAATATAAACTGAAAAAAAGCGAAGGGATTTACCTTATGGTAAATCTTCTTTGTGCAAAGCTTTTTCTTCTTACGCCATATCTTTTAAAAAGGGCATCGGTAACAAACGTTTCATTTCTTATTACCGTTGTTTTTCTGCCATACCTTATTGTTTTCATTTTAAAAAGCAGAAAAATTGAGCTTAAAAGAATGAATAAACCCATACTTTTTATAATATGGGTTTGTCTTACAGTTTATCTTTCCTTTACTGTGTATGAATATGCAGGTGTTATCCGTACAATGTTTTTTGACAATACTCCCATATGGTTTATTGTTGCTTTTCTTGCTTTTACGATGATTTACACCGCCTCAAGAGGACTTAAAGCAATTGGAAAGCTGTGCGGATTTTTCGTGCCTTTTGTATACTTTGTCTGCGTGCTTCTTGTAACTCTCGCCTTCAAAAATTTCAATCCGGATTATCTGTTTCCTTTTTTCGGTTCAAAAGAAAGTATGCTGAAACACTCTCTTTTAATGCTGTCCGTTCCGGGAGAATGCATTATTTACTATCTTCTCCCCTCTGTTCTTGAAAAAAGAGAAAACTTTAAAAGCATATTTTACACATCTTTTTTTATTTCATTTGCTTTGTTTTTAATTGTCTGTCTTTCTTATGTTATGGCAGGTTTTGAGCAAACGGAAATAATGCCGATGTTTATGCTGATAAGGCTTATAAAAATAAAAAGCTTCTTCCAGCGAGTAGACCTGATATTTCTTCTTTTGTTTGTTATATCGGTATTTTTATATCTCTCGTCAATACTCTACTTTGCCTGCAAATGCTTCGCGGACTCAACGGGAGTGGGCGATGAAAAATTTGTTGCGCTGCCGGTAGGACTTATTGCATCATTTCCGCTTTTTGCACGGATATCGAGAAACTATATACCCTACATTCTGATTTTTATGATAATTTTGCCACTGTTTATGAGGAGGACTAAAGCTTGAAAAAACTACTGACATTTTTAATTTTCCTTTCCCCTCTGTTTCTTAGCGGATGCTTTGACTCAAGAGAGGTTGACGATATGACATACGTTATGGCGGTGGGAGCGGAAAAGGGAGCCTACACCTTTCAGCTCGCTCTTCCTCTGAACATTGCAGGTGACAAGGAGGCTGATGCGGAGCAGGAGGATGAAGCCTTTTCTCTTTACAGCGTTAAAATTTTTGAAGATGACTTCAAGCTTGCCGCCGACAAGCTTAACAGCAAGATTTCAAAAACCGCAGACCTTTCTCACGCGGCACTTTTCGTTTTTTCAACGGAGCTTGCAAAGGAGGGGCTTGAAAAATTCCAGGAAACCTTGTCTGCCATTGAAATACGCCCGTCTGCCTATTTAACCGTTGCGGACAATCCGGAAGAATTTTTAAAATCGGTGTCATCTCCCTTTGAGCTTAACCCTGCCAAATACTATGAAATGCTTTACTCAAACGAAAACCAGAGCTTTTTTGAAAGCCTTACCGTTCACGATTTCTTAACAAAAGACACTCTTGTTATACCCATTTCCGAAAGCAGCGGAAGTGAACAGGGGTGTCTTGTACTCAAAAACAAAAAGGCTGTTATGAAACTTGACCCAACAGAAATTTTCTATCTGCGCATTTTAAAAGGTAATCTTCCTTTAAGCCATATTAAAACACCGGGCGGAACCTTTGAAGTAGAATCCGCCTCCCCCACAAGCATTTCCTGCGACGGCTCAAAAGCATATATCAAACTTCATTTAAGAGGAAATGAAAAAACAAAATACAGAGTTTTAAAAGGCTGTCAGGCACTTATTGACAAAACAAAAGATAACGGAATTGACCTTCTTCGCGTGAAAGATAAGACAAGATACAGATTTTTAACTCTGGAAGCCTTTAACAGCTTTGACTTTGATATTAAAAACATAAGCTTTTACCCGGAGGTAATTTATGAGTAAATTTATTTTTTCCGCACTTGTTGCCATTCCGGTAATATGCAAAACCGCCTCCTTTGGCATTTACCTTTTTAAGAGCAACAAAAAAAGAGGTGCATCTGCCCTCTTTTTGCTGTGCATTTTACTTGTCTGTGCCTTTGTTTCTGTCTAATATAAGACTGTTTAATTCTTTAACAAAGGTGTTTATATCCTTAAACTGTCTGTAAACGGATGCGAAACGAACGTATGCAACATCGTCGATTTCCTTTAAGGCGTCCATTACCTTTTCACCGATTTCAACAGTGGGAATTTCCTTGTCAAGAGTTGAGTATGCATCATTTTCAATCTTGTCGGCAATAGCTTTGAGCTGGTCAAAGGTAACAGGACGTTTTTCGCACGCCTTTACAAGACCGTTCAATAATTTTTCAGAATCAAACATTTCTCTGGAGCCGTCTTTTTTAACTACGCGCAGAGGAATGTTTTCTATTTTTTCATAAGTGGTAAATCTTTTGCCGCATTCAATACATTCTCTTCTTCTTCTGATTATTGTTCCCTCGTCGGTAGGTCTTGAGTCTATAACCTTACTGTCTTCAAATCCGCAAAAA
>CAZMHL010000121.1:0-5917 GCA_964566065.1 uncultured Eubacteriales bacterium | reverse complement strand
CATAGGCTTTAAACGAATCAAATAATCTTTGTTGGAGGACTAAAATGAATATTGCAAAAAAAGTATACTGCAGAATTTTTCAGGGTATTTTTAAAATAGCCATCCCTTTTCTCCCCTACAGAGACCCGAAGGTTTTAAGAAGTGTTGAAGAAATACCATCTGTTTTAAAAAATAAGAAATTAAAAAAGGCTCTAATTGTAACTGACAAGTTTTTAAGTTCATCAGAACTCATAGTCCCGCTTAAAGAATCACTTGAAAATTCAGGAATTGAATATTACATATATGATGAAACAGTTGCAAATCCCACAATTAAGAATGTAGAAGAAGCAAAAGAAGTATTTATTGACAAAGGTTGTGACTGCCTTATTGGTTTTGGCGGCGGCTCTCCCATTGACTGTGCGAAAGGTGTTGGTGCAAGAATTGCAAGACCGAATAAACCAATTCCGAAAATGGAGGGAATATTAAGAATTTTAAAGAAAACCCCATTTACAATTGCAATTCCAACAACTGCAGGAACGGGAAGCGAAACAACTGTAACAATTGTTATTACCAATGAAAAAGATCACCACAAATTCCCGATAAGTGATTTTTGCCTTATTCCGGATGTTGCAGTTTTAGACCCGAAAATGACTCTTACCCTTCCGCCGCATCTTACAGCTGCAACAGGAATGGATGCCCTCACTCACGCAGTTGAAGCGTACATAGGAAATTCTGCCGTTAAATGTACAAAAAAATCAGCAACGAAGGCAACAAAACTGATTTTTGAAAACATTGAAAGGGCATACGCCGTCGGCACTGATTTAGAAGCAAGAGAAAATATGCTTACTGCAGCATTTTTAGGAGGGCTTTCTTTTTCAAAATCTTATGTGGGTTATGGTCATGCCGTTGCTCATTCTCTTGGTGGGAAATACAATATTCCTCACGGACTTGCAAATGCAGTTATACTTCCTCATCTGCTTGAAATTTACGGAAGCTCTGTTCATAAAAAGCTGAAAAGTCTTGCTGTTGCAACAGGCATTGCAGACAAAGACACTCCCGAAGATGAAGCATCAAGGATTTTCATTGAGAAAGTAAAAACACTTAACAAAAATATGGAAATTCCCGAAAAATTAAGCGGAATTAACAAAGAGGATGTGCCGCACCTTGCAAAATATGCAGACAAGGAGGCAAATCCCCTTTATCCTGTCCCGACACTTATGAATGCGAAAGAACTTGAAAAAATTTATTATACAGTATCGGAGTAAAAAAGATGACTAAAGAAGAAATTATAAACATAGTAGACAAACAAAGAAAATACTTTGAAAGCGGAGCTACACTCCCGGTAAAAGTAAGAATTGATGCTCTTAAAAAATTGAGAGATGCTCTTAAAGAAAATGAAGACAAAATTTCCGAAGCAATAAAAAGCGATCTTGGGAAATCCGCTTTTGAAAGCTATATGTGTGAAACCGGACTCGTTATAAGTGAAATAAGCTATATGTTAAGCCACATAAAGCGCTTTGCAAAAGAAAAGACGGTTATTACTCCTCTTACTCAATTTGCTTCAAGAAGCTACAAAAAGCCGTCACCTTACGGTGTAACCTTAATTATGAGTCCCTGGAACTATCCGCTTTTATTAAGTATGGGACCATTGGTTAACTCCATTGCCGCAGGAAATACTGTTGTATTAAAACCAAGTGCATACTCACCTGCCACAAGCAAGGTTATGAAAGAAATTCTTGAAAGTATTTTCAAGCCCGAAACGGTTGCGGTAATCACAGGCGGAAGAGAAGAAAACACATATCTTTTAGACGAAAAATTTGACTACATATTCTTTACCGGAAGCAAAGGTGTAGGCATAACCGTTCTTGAAAAGGCTTCTTCACACTTAACTCCAACAACTTTGGAGCTTGGCGGAAAAAGTCCCTGTATTGTTGATAAAAGTGCAAATCTTAAACTTGCGGCAAAGAGAATTGTGTGGGGTAAATACTTAAACTGCGGTCAGACCTGTGTTGCTCCCGACTACATTCTTTGCGAAGAGTCTGTTAAAAACGAATTTCTTACATATATCAAAAAAGAAATAAACCGTCAGTACGGTATTAAATTTGATGAAAATCCTGCTTATGGCAAAATGATCAATGAAAAACATTTTGACAGAGTATGCTCTTTGATTGACGAGAAAAAGGTTGTGGTTGGCGGAAACTCTGACAGACAGCTTCTTAAAATTGAACCTACGGTTATGGACAATGTTACTTTTGACGATGCTGTTATGCAGGAAGAAATTTTCGGACCGATTATGCCGATTCTTACCTTTAAAGATATTGATGAGGTTATCAAAACTGTAAATAACAAGGAAAAACCTCTTGCACTTTATGTTTTCTCACAGAATAAAAAGGTAATTAAAAAAGTTACTTCACGTTGTCAGTACGGCGGAGGTTGCATTAACGACACGGTTATTCACCTTGCAACAAGCCATATGGGATTTGGCGGTGTTGGTGAAAGCGGAATGGGTGCATATCACGGAAAAACAGGCTTTGATACATTTACTCACTACAAGAGCATTGTTGACAAGAAAATCTGGATTGACTTACCTATGCGATACAGTCCATACAAGAAATTCAACGGTTTCCTGATAAGAATGTTTTTAAGATAACCCGAAGGGGGATGTAAAAAAAGTCCGGAACGCCAAAAGGTCGGAATAAGTATATATAAGGCTATATAAAACTTATAGTATTTATAACTAAATGCAGAAAACTCTCAAATTTGAGAGTTTTCTTTGTTTTTAAGAACTTTTGGCTACGAATCATTTTTCCTATCCCCTAAAAAGGAGGCGTAAATAAATTTACACCTCCTTTTTTTTCAAAATTTTGTCAATTTTTTATTGACAAACGGAGTTAGTTATGATAAACTTACTCTATGAGTTAGCTTATACTAACTAAACAAATTGACATTTTCAGATATTTTTACGGAGGATTGCAAATGCTTTTATCTATGATGAAAATAGGTGAAAAAAGACACATTGTTAAAATTAACGGCAAAGACGAAACAAAGCATTTTCTTGAAAATCTCGGATTTGTTGTTGGCGAAGAGGTTTCCGTTGTTTCTGAACTTGCGGGAAATATGATTGTTAACGTGAAAGAAACAAGAGTTGCCATCGATAAAACAATGGCTAACAGAATTATTGTTTAAAATAAGTCAAAGACTGTTTTTAATACAATCTTAACGAAAGGAGTGTTTTTATGGCTACACTTAAAGACGTAAAAGTAGGTCAGACAGCAAAGGTTGTTAAGCTTCAGGGCGAAGGTGCTGTTAAACGCCGTATTATGGATATGGGCATTACAAAAGGCGTTGAAGTTTTTGTTCGCAAGGTTGCGCCTCTCGGAGATCCGGTTGAAATTACCGTAAGAGGCTACGAGCTTTCATTAAGAAAGGCTGATGCCGAAATGATTATTGTTGAATAATTTTTTTAATTACAGGTTAGGTGTATCTAACCAACAGGAGGTAAAATAAATGTCGTTAAAAATTGCTCTTGCCGGAAACCCAAACTCCGGTAAAACCACTCTCTTTAACGCTCTTACCGGTTCAAATCAGTATGTTGGAAACTGGCCGGGTGTTACTGTAGAAAAAAAAGAAGGTAAGCTTAAAAATAACAAAGAAGTTGTAATAACCGACCTTCCGGGTATTTATTCCCTTTCACCCTATACTCTTGAAGAAGTTGTTGCAAGAAATTACCTTATTTCAGAACGTCCCGATGCTATTTTAAATATTGTTGACGGAACAAACCTTGAAAGAAACTTGTATCTTACAACTCAGCTTGTTGAACTCGGTATCCCGGTTGTTGTTGCTATCAATATGATGGACATTGTACGCAAAAACAATGACAAGATTGATATTAAAAACCTGAGTGCTCAGCTTGGCTGCAAAGTAGTTGAAATTTCTGCCCTCAAAGGAGATGGTATTACAACTGCTGCAAACGCTGCTATTGAAGCGGCTAACAGTAAGAAACCTGCTGCATTCCACTCTTTCTCAGGTGTTATAGAACACGCTATTGCACATATAGAAGAAGCGGCAGTTCACCATATGCCTGAAGAACAGCAAAGATGGTACGCAGTTAAAATTTTCGAACGTGATGAAAAAGTTCTTGAACAGCTTAATCTTGATGCAGAAAAAATTGCTCACATTGAAGCTGATATTAAAAAAGCTGAAAATGAACTTGATGACGATGCCGAAAGCATTATAACAAACGAAAGATATGAATACATAGCTTCTATGATAGGAAAATGCTACAAGAAAAAGAATACCGGTAAACTTTCCACTTCTGATAAAATTGATAAAATCGTAACAAACCGTATTCTTGCACTTCCTATTTTTGTAATTGCTATGTGGGTGGTTTATACTCTTTCGATAGGAACAATCGGCGACTGGACAGTTGGGTTTATGAATGACACCTTATTCGGTGAATGGATAATCCCTGCTGTAACCACAGGACTTGAAAGCATCGGATGTGCAGAATGGCTCGTAAGCCTTATTGCTGACGGTATAGTCGGCGGTGTAGGTGCAGTTTTAGGCTTCGTTCCACAGATGCTTATCCTTTTCCTTCTCCTTTCGCTTCTTGAAGATTGCGGATATATGTCACGTGTAGCATTTATTATGGATCGTATTTTCAGAAAGTTCGGTCTCTCGGGAAAAAGCTTTATTCCTATGCTTGTTTCTTCAGGATGCGGTGTTCCGGGAATTATGGCAAGCCGTACAATTGAACAGGACCGTGACAGAAAAATGACAATTATGACAACCGGTTTTGTTCCCTGCGGTGCTAAAATGCCTATTGTCGGCTTAATCGCAGGTGCGCTCTTTGGCGGAAGCTCATTGATTGCCACCTCAGCATACTTTATAGGTATAGGAGCAGTAATAATATCAGGTATTATTTTAAAGAAAACAAAAGCTTTTGCAGGAGACCCTGCACCTTTCGTTATGGAGCTTCCTGCATACCACGTTCCTGTTGCAGGCAACATTTTCCGTGCAACCTGGGAAAGAGGCTGGAGTTTTATTAAACGTGCAGGAACGGTTATCGTTGCGGCCAGCATTTTGATCTGGGTTCTCAATAGTCTTACATTTGAAGGCGGTTTCCACTATATTACAGAAGACAATGGCGGAAAATCAATCCTTGAAGTTATAGGTCAGGCTATTGCTTACCTCTTCATTCCTCTTGGCTTTGGTAACTGGCAGGCTGCTGTTGCAACAATTCTTGGTCTTGTTGCGAAAGAAGAAGTTGTTGGCGTATTCGGTTCACTTTCTTCAATGGCTGATGCCGACCTTGCTTTTGAACTTGTTGAAGCAGGCGACTCCGCAAACTTAGCTGTTATCGGTCAGGAATTCTTCGGCGGAAGCAAACTTTCAGCTTATTCATTTATGATGTTCAACTTACTTTGTGCTCCTTGTTTTGCCGCAATGGGTGCAATTAAAAGAGAAATGAACAACGCTAAATGGACATGGGGTGCTATTGGCTATATGACCGGCCTTGCCTACGCAGTATCTCTTATTGTATATCAAATCGGCTCACTTGTTACAGGTGGAACATTCGGTATCTGGTCTGTAATTTCAATTGTTGTTCTTGCAGGTATGCTTTATCTGCTTTTCAGAAAAAACAAATACAACAACGACACACTTACAATAAGTTCCGTTTCAGCATCAAAGGAAAAAGCACTTAAATAAAGGAGGTCTTATTTATGAATATACCGACTTTTATAATTGCCGCAATTGTTGCAATAGTATTCCTTGCAATCGTAATAAAAGGAATAAAAAACAAAAAAGAGGGAAAGGGTTCCTGCTCCTGCGGGTGCTCCGACTGCTCAAACTGTCCCAAACAGTAAATTGAAAATTGTAAACCATACAAAAAGAAGCTTGTCATTATGCCGAGTGCTCCTAAGGACACTCGGCAGTT
>CAZMHL010000120.1:0-6008 GCA_964566065.1 uncultured Eubacteriales bacterium | reverse complement strand
TTTTATATCCTTATAATAAACCGCTGTGTTCTTGGCAAGAATTGTTATTCCTCTTTCTCTTTCAAGGTCGTTTGAGTCCATAACTCTGTCTTCGACCACCTGATTTTCCCTGAAAGCTCCGCTCTGCTTAAGCATTTCGTCAACCATTGTGGTTTTACCGTGGTCAACGTGAGCGATAATTGCAATATTTCTTAAATCGTTTCTTGTCATTTAGGTATCTCCTTTTTAGTTAATAGATAAGAGTTAATAGTTAAGAGAATTGGTGCAAAAGCTTCGCTTTTGTTTAATTTGACAAGAGCTCACCTGACCAAGCAATCTGAATTGTAATCGGGTCTCATACACCCTTGTTGTATTCGAAACAATAACAAAACCGAAAGGCTTTGAACATACACTGTTCACTCTTAACTCTTAATTGTTAACTGTTTTGTTGAATGCGTCAATTTCTTGTAAAGCGCGGAGAGAAATTTTTTCATTTTTCTCCTTTTTCTTTCTTATCCTTTCGGGATAGGAATTTATAATTCCGAAGTTTATGTTCATAGGCTGAAATTTTGTGACGCTTTCATCACTTACATAGCGTGAAAGCGCACCGATTGCGGTGTCTGCGGAAAATACTCTTGCGCCGGTTTCCATAAGCTCCTGATAAATGTAAATACCAACCGCAAGCCCCGATGCCGCCGATTCAATATATCCCTCAACGCCGGTAATCTGCCCTGCAAAGAATATCTTTTCATTCTTTTTAAGCTGATACTTTTCGTTTAAAAGCTTCGGTGAATTTATAAAAGTGTTTCTGTGCATAACTCCGTATCTTGCAAATTCCGCATTCTTAAGAGCGGGAATCATAGAAAAAACTCTTTTCTGTTCGGGAAATTTCAGATGAGTCTGAAAACCTACAATGTTGTATAAAGAACCCTCTTTGTTGTCAAGACGGAGCTGAACAACCGCATAAGGCTCTTTTCCTGTTTGGGGATCTTCAAGTCCAACGGGCTTCAAAGGTCCGAACAAAAGGGTTTTTTCCCCTCTTTTTGCCATTACCTCAACGGGCATACAACCCTCAAAAACCTTGTTGTTTTCAAACTCCTTGAGCTCGGCGCATTCGGCGTTTACAAGCTCATTGTAAAAAGCCTCATACTCCTCTTTGTTCATCGGGCAGTTTACATAAGCTGCTTCACCCTTGTCGTATCTTGATTTAACATAGGCACTGTTAAAGTCAATGCTTTCGTGGGTGACAAGAGGTGCCGCCGCATCGAAAAAGTGCAGATAGTCCTCACCGATAAGCTCCGAAATTTTTTCAGACAGTGCATCCGATGTAAGGGGACCCGATGCAATAACCGTAAAGTCCCCGTCAAGAGGGATTTCACTTATTTCACCGTAAATTATATTAATATTTTCATTGTTTTTTATTCTTTCGGTAACCGCATCCGAAAAGCCCTGTCTGTCCACCGCAAGAGCACCGCCCGCAGGAACGGCTGTTTCATCTGCCGCCGCCATTATAACAGAGTCAAGTCTTCTCATTTCCTCTTTTAAAAGTCCGGGAGCATTTTCAAGTCCCGCGCCCCTTAAGGAGTTTGAGCAGACAAGCTCTGCAAAGGTTGAAAGCTTGTGTGCGGGAGAATATTTTTCAGGCTTCATCTCAAAAAGATTAACCTTAATTCCTCTTTTTGCAAGCTGCCAGGCACATTCACAACCGGCAAGTCCCGCTCCGATTACATTAACCGTCAATTAACTGTTGCTCCTTTCGTAATCGCAGTTTTCGTTAAAGCATTTAATTTTTCTTACTTTTCTTCTGAAGACATTTTTAACAAGCATACCGCCGCATTTCGGACATTTTTCCTTCATTGGTTCGTCCCAGAGCATTACATCACATTTCGGATTGTTTTCACAACCGAAATATTTCTTGCCTTTCTGTGATTTTTTAACTAAAATCTTACCGCCGCATTTCGGACAGTCTACGCCTGTTTCCTGAGCAATTGTTTTTGTGTTTCTGCAGGCCGGGAAGCCGGGGCAGGCAAGGAATTTGCCGAATCTGCCCTGTTTTATAACCATATTTCTTCCGCATTTTTCACACACAACATCTGACTCTTCATCTTCAATTACAACCTTTTCCATTTCCTTTTCGGCTTTTGCAAGGTCGCCTTTAAAGGGCTGATAGAAATCGTTTAATACATCTGTCCAGTTTTTGCCCTCTTCGATTTCGTCAAGCTGTTTTTCCATATTTGCAGTAAAGTCAATATCAACAATGTTTGTGAAATGACCTTTCATTTTGTCGTTTACAATTTTACCAAGCTCTGTGGGTTTAAGACTCTTCTGCTCCTTAACCACATAGCCTCTGTCCATAATTGTTGAAAGAGTAGGCGCATAGGTACTTGGTCTGCCGATGCCGTTTTCTTCCATTGTTTTAATAAGGGAAGCTTCTGTGTATCTTGCAGGAGGAGCGGTGAAGTTCTGTGTTTTCACAATTTCCTTAACCTTTAATTCCTCACCCTTTTCAAGCATCGGAATTGAGCCTTCCTCTTTGCTGTTGTCATCGGTTGATTCCATATAAATTTTTGTAAAGCCCGCAAAGGTCATTTTGCTTCCGCTTGCTTTAAAGATATATTTATCAGCATTGATTTCCGCACTTACGGTATCGTATTCTGCAGCTGTCATCTGGCTTGCGATAAAGCGTTCCCAGATAAGCTTATAGAGTTTATACTGTTCGGGCTTAAGGGAACCCTTTGCAATTTCAGGAGTAATATTAACATCGGTAGGTCTGATTGCTTCGTGAGCATCCTGTGCTCCCGCCTTTGTCTTATATACGGGGATTTTTGCAGGAATAAATGATGAGTCATAATTCTTTTTAAGATATTCTTTAGCCGCAAGACCCGCTTCAGCTGAAATTCTAAGGGAGTCGGTTCTCATATAGGTAATAAGACCCTGACTTCCGATGCCTTTGATTGTTACGCCCTCATAAAGAGCCTGGGCGATAGACATTGTTCTTCTTGTGGCAAAGTTAAGCTTTCTTGAAGCCTCCTGCTGAAGTGTTGAGGTTGTAAAAGGCGGTGCAGGATATCTTTTCTTTGTACCTGTCTTTACGTCACCGACAAGGAATTTTGCGGTTTTAAGGTCGTTTTCGATTTTTTCGGCTTGTTCCCCATTTTTAATTTCAAGCTTTTTGCCGTTTGCACCGTAAAATTTAGCTTCAACCTTGCTTTTGCCTTTTAAAAGGTCTGCAGAAATTGTCCAGTATTCATCGGGAATGAATTTTTCAATTTCCTCTTCTCTGTCACAGATAATCTTTGTTGCAACAGACTGAACTCGTCCCGCACTAAGACCTTTTTTTACGGTTTTCCAGAGAAGGGGACTGATTTTATAACCAACAATTCTGTCAAGAATTCTTCTTGTCTGCTGGGCATTAACAAGATTTTCGTCAATCTGTCTTGAAGCCTTTAAGCTTTCTTTGACAGCAGTTTTGGTTACCTCGTTGAAGGTAATTCTGTTGCTGTCTTTCGGGTCAAGCTCAAGAGCGTGTAAAAGATGCCAGGAAATAGCCTCACCTTCACGGTCAGGGTCAGTTGCAAGGTAAACTTTTTTAGCCGCCTTTGCTTCTTTTTTCAGTTTGCCCATAAGGTCGCCTTTGCCTCTTATGGTAATATATTTGGGCTCAAAGTTGTTTTCAAGGTCTACGCCTATCTGACTTTTTGGAAGGTCCACAATGTGCCCCATTGAAGCAATAACCTTATAGTTGCTTCCAAGATATTTTTTAATTGTGTTCGCCTTTGCAGGTGATTCCACGATTACAAGATAATTTGCCATATTTACCTCCGTGTTTTTCTGTATATGCAGGGTTTTATCTCCTCAATAAGTCCCAGAATTTCAAGCTCTGAGACGGATTGCATTATCTCGGGGAGAATAAAGCCCGTTTTATATATAATTTCTTCAAAATGCGTTTCGCCGTCCAGAAAATTCAAAATTTTCTCTTGAATTTCCGTCAGCTCACACACTGTATTTTCAATTGTTTCATTGGTGCTTATACCAAAATCCTTAAGAATGTCATAAGGTGACGTAACCGCCGTTGCGCCGTCTTTTAATAAAATGTTGTTCCCCGAATATCTTATATTGCTTATGCTTCCGGGAATGGTATAAACCTTTTTGCTCATTTTTGAAAATTTGAGAGTATTGCTCTTTTCCCCAGCCTGAATTATAAGGATTCCCGCAGAAATTTCCGCAAGAAGCTTGTTTCTTTTCCCAAAGGTCCATTTTGCCGCCCTTGTATCAGGCTCTTCAAGAGATAAAAGCAGTCCGCCGTTTTTCAAAACCTCGTTATATAAATTAAAATGGCTTTTGGGATAAATGCTTTTCTCTGAAAGTCCGCAGGGAAGAATACAAATGCACTTTCCGCATTCCGCAACCGCTTTTTCAATGCCCGGAGCAAAACCCGTAACGGGAGTTATTCCTGAATTTATCAGTTCAAGGGTAAAGCTTTTTGCATTGCTTATTCCTTCACTGTCCGCATCCTTTGTGCCTGTAACCGTAATAAGAGTATTTGAAAGCAGACTTCTGTCGCCGCGGTAATACAGCTTCTGCGTTTTAAGATATTTGGGATAATCCTTGTCCTTGCTTGTTATTACGCCAATCATAATGTCCCTCTCTGTCTTACGGCTTCATACATCATAATTGCACCCGCAACCGCCGCATTTAAGGATTCCGCCTGACCGGGGATAGGAATTTTTGTTTTGTTTACGCCAAGATTTATAAGCTCCCCTGAAATTCCGTGAGCCTCGTTGCCTATGCATATTACACTTTTGCCTTTTAAGTTTTCATCAAAAATACAGGTTTTTGCATCAAGACAGCCTGCGAAAATGTTAAACCCGCTTTCCTTAAGCTTTTTTAAAACACTTAAATACTCTTCTTCATAGAAAACGTGAATGTGGAACACCGAGCCCATTGTGGCACGAAGAGTTTTTGAATTGTAAATATCCGCACATTCTTTTGAAAGAACTACCGCGTCAAAACCCGCAGCATCCGCTGTTCTTATAATTGTTCCTACGTTGCCGGGGTCTTTAACGTTGTCAAGGTAAACAACAAGGGAATCACCGATAAAGCCGACACTTGCAGCCTCACCAAAGGACGCAACCGCCGCAATTCCCTGGGGCGTTTTTGTTTCGCAGAGGCTTTCAAAAATAAAATCAGGAACAATCACAACATCAAAATTGTCCACAGGATTTTCATTTAAGTAATTTTCTGTTACAAAAACGGTTTTAACAAGTTCGGGTTTATGGTTAAAAAGCTCACGGCAGAGATTTTCTCCCTCGGCAATAAACAGTCCCTCTTTAAGCCGGTACTTTTTTTCTTTTAATTTTTTAGTTTGTTTAATAAGTGCGTTTGATGCACCTTCAATTCTTTTTACCAAAAAAATCACCGTTTTGAAAATGTTAACCGCAATTGGGCATACGGTCACCAGATTATAATATAACGATTTTTTCCTCTTGTCAACTTTTTTTGAAAAATTCTTTCCTATATATAAATGACACTTTTATGCATATTTATTCTTTTGAATTGACAAAGAGACAAATAAATGCTAGAATGAAAACAGATGTGGCATTTCAGCCTTAGTTGTTAAGGCTACGTCAAAACACGAGAGGAGTTCTTAAAATGAACAAAAAAAGATTGTTTGCTGTTCCGGCACTCGCACTTATGATGGTTGTAATTGCAGTTCCGTGCCTTGCAGCGGAGGGAGAATATGCAAGTTTCTTCGGCAATACCTTCTGGGCGGTTGTTCCGCCGATTATTGCTATCGTTCTTGCACTTATCACAAAAGAAGTTTATTCTTCTTTGTTCCTTGGTATCCTTGTTGGTGCAGGCTTCTATGCCGTTGATGCAACAGGCACCTTCAGCTTTACGACATTTATCAATCATGCATTCATTGACGGTTTTGTGGGTTCACTTGCTGATTCTTACAACGTTGGTATCATCCTTTTCCTTGTTCTCCTTGGAGCTATGGTTGCTCTTATGAATAAGGCAGGCGGTTC
>CAZMHL010000119.1:0-6062 GCA_964566065.1 uncultured Eubacteriales bacterium | reverse complement strand
CCCTACGTGTTTGAATATTTATTTACAGAAAATGATTATTGAGACAGCCCCTTTTATCTCACCGAGTTCATATATTCCGACGGGGTCATACCTGATATTTCTTTAAAGCGTCTTGAAAAGTAGGGCTGTGAGGAAAAGGCAAGATATTCGCTGATTTGGGAAAAGTTCATTTTCTTCTCTCTCATTAAGTGCTTTGCGCAGTCGATTTTGCAACGGGAAAAATAATCCATTGCACCCATACCGATATTATCACGAAACAGCTTTTTAAGATTTGTTCCGCTTATGCCGAATTTTTCGCAGAGGTCTTTAAAGAGAATGTCCTTTGAAACATTGTCTTCAAGATATGCGCAAATTTCCGACAAAAGAGGATCTGTAATATGCACAAGCGGAGAAGCCTTGGCAGGTACCGCTTCATTTTCCCTTATACAGCTTAACAAAAACAGTTCAAGATATATTTTAACCAGATTTTGCGCACCCGCTGGAGCATTGGAATTTTTCACAAGCCTTGTGCTGTCAGGTTCGCCAAGGGGTGTTGAAAAAGCTTCCTGTGCGCTTGATATTAGTTTTGATATGTATTCTTTTTTCTCATCGTCGCATTTAATTGTTCTGCCTGCAGATTTTTCAAGCTTTTCATTTTCGCACACAAAAGAAAAAATAACCGCATTGGCAGATTTCCCCTCCGCAGGCTTTACGGAATGGAACTCCATTGGTCTTATTAAGCGAAAATGTCCCGGAGGGATTATTTCTTCCCTTGACCTTATTGTGACAGACAGATAATCTCTGTCCGAATATACAACCTCCCAGAAGTCGTGCATCTCGCCCGAAAAGGCAAAATCTCTTGCATACTCAAAATACTGAACCGCCACAATTTTTTCTATATTTACTTCAGTTTCCAGCTCAAACGGGGTATAAACCATATTTTATCACCTACTTGATTATACAACACAATTTAAAAACATTCAACCAAAAGTATAAATTTAATGTCCGATTTTGGTTTGACACATAGTGTGAGTGTGTTATACTATTTACAAAAGGATGTGAAAACTATGATAAAGTTCGGTACAGGCGGATGGAGAGCAGAGATTGGCAAAGACTTTAATATGGAAAACATACAAAAGGTTGCCCAGGGGCTTTGTGTTTACATTAAAAAGAAAAAGCAGGAAAAGCTTCCCGTTATTATCGGCTACGACAGACGCTTTCTTTCAGATACTGCCGCAAAATGGATTGCGGAGGTTTTAAGCGCAAACGGAATTAAGGTTATTTTCCTTAACAGAAGTGCGCCAACCCCTCTTATTATGCACTATGTAAAGAAAAACAATCTTGCTTTCGGACTTGAAGTTACCGCATCTCACAACCCTTCAAGCTACAACGGTATTAAAATCATTGTAAAAGAAGGAAGGGATGCTCCTCTTGAAACTACAGGTGCTTTAGAAGAAATCATTGAAAAGATATGGACTGCTGATATTAAATCAATCCCATTTGAGCAGGGCGTGAGTGAAAAGCTTATAACTTATCTTAAAAATCCCTTCAATGATTTTATTGATGATATTTTAGAGCTTCTTGACATTCAGGCGATACGTGACAGAGGGCTTCGTATTCTTTTTGACCCTATGCACGGTTCCTCTTCCTACCCTCTTCTGGTAATTTTAAGCACTGCCCGCTGTACGGTTGACATTATCAACGGAAACCGTGACGCATACTTTGGCGGTTCTATGCCCGCCCCCGAGGAATCCACTTTAAGAGGGCTTGCAATGGAGGTTGTTCACGGCGGTTATGACCTTGGTATCGGTGTTGACGGCGACGGCGACAGACTTGGAATTATTGACAGCAACGGACAGTATATAAATGCAAATGACATTTTGGTTCTTCTTTACTACTACCTTCACGAGCATAAGGACTGGAAAGGTCCTGCTGTAAGAAACCTTGCAACCACACATCTTCTTGACAAGGTTGCGGCAGACTTTGGCGAAGAGTGTTACGAGGTTCCCGTTGGCTTTAAATACATTTCCTCAAAGATTGACGAGGTTGATGCAGTTCTTGGCGGTGAGTCCAGCGGAGGGCTTACGGTTCGCGGACACATTCACGGAAAGGACTCTGTTTATGCGGCTTCCCTTTTTGTTGAAATGTTAAGCAAAACAGGCAAAACACCAACCGAGCTTTTAAAGAAAATTCATAAAAAATACGGATATTTTACAATGGTTGAAGAAAACTTAAAATTCAGCGAAGAAATGAAAGCTGAAATTTCAAACATTGTTATGACGGAAAAGAAGCTCCCCGAATTTCCGGCAAAGGTTATGGCGGCAAACTATGAGGATGGCTGCAAGGTTTATTTTGAAGATTCATCCTTTGTTATATGCAGATTCAGCGGAACAGAACCGCTTCTTCGGATTTTTGCCGAAAGCTCCACAAAAGAAAAAGCGGCAGAGTATGTTGCCGCATGGAAGGAATTTCTTAATCTTTGATGATATCTGATTTTAATTGGTTTTCACAATAACACGGGCGGATATTATCCGCCCCTATGCAAAAAAATCCGCTATCTGCGGATTTTTTGTATTATGCTCATAATTAAAAACGCTATGACATTCATTATTACCACGCTGGCGCCTACAGGTGTTGCAAGTACAAACGAGGCGCATAGACCAAAGAAAAAACAGAGAACAGATATTACTGCCGACAAAATTACAAGGCTTAAAAATCTTTTGCACACCCTCATTGATGAAATGGCCGGGAAAACTATCAGGCTTGAAATAAGCAAAGTTCCCATCATTCTCATTCCCAGAACTATTGTTATTGCAGTTAAAAATGCAATAAGCATATTATAAAAAGAAACGTTTATTCCCGATGCTTTTGCAAAGGCTTCGTCAAAGGTGACTGCGAAAATTCTGTTATAAAAAAGAATGTATACTGCAATAACAAGCACAGAAAGTACAACGCTTAAAACTACGTCTTCCATATCGGATGAAAGGACGCTTCCGAACATATAATTTGAAACATCATTCGTCATTCCGGTTGTAAGGGAGATGATTATTACGCCCAAAGCTACGGCGGTTGTTGAGATAATTGCAATTGCCGCATCGGCATTTATCTTACTGTTTTCCGAGATGCGGAGCAGAAAGTATGCCGCAATTACAACAACAGGAATTGCCACTTTAAGAGGTGCCAGATTCATTGCCATTGCAACCGCAAGAGCACCGAACCCTACGTGAGAAAGTCCGTCACCTATCATCGAATATCTTTTAAGTACAAGGTTTACACCAAGAAGCGCCGCACAAAGAGAAACAAGACCGCCAACAACAAGAGCGCGGAGCATAAAGGGATAAGAAAACATTTTTAAAAGCATTTCCATTATTTCTTCCCTCCCGTAAATCTTTTTCCCGTATCGCTTTCAAGGTACTCTCCTGCTGTTCCGAAGAAATATTCATTTTCACCGAGATGAAGAATATGCTTTGCATATTTTACCGCCTCGGCTACATTGTGGGAAATCATTACAATTGCAACGTTTTCCTCTCTGTTAAGCTTTGAAACTGCGTTGTAAAACTCTGCGGAAACAACGGGGTCAAGTCCCGTTACCGGCTCGTCCATTACTATCAGGTTTTCTGCGGCGCACATTGCCCTTGCAAGAAGAACCCTTTGCTTCTGTCCCCCCGAAAGCTCCTGAAAGCTTGTTTTTCTTAAACTGCAGATATCCATAAGGTGCATAAAATATTCTGCCCTTTCCTTATGCTTTTTACCGAAAAACAGCTTTGAGCCAAGAGAATTCAGGCATCCCGAAAGAACAACCTCCTGAACCGATGCGGGAAAGTCATTTTTTATTAAGCTTTGCTGCGGAAGATAGCCTATTCTCCCTTTCTTTTCATAAGTAATTTTGCCTTTTGACAGGGGTTTAAGATTAAGCAGGCACTTTACAAGGGTACTCTTTCCCGAACCGTTTTCACCGACTATGCACACATAGTCATTTTCTTTAACCTGAAAGCTTATATCCTTAAAAACTTCCTTGTTTTCATAAGAGGCGGATAAATTTTCGCATTTTATTAACATCAGTAAAGCGCCTCCTTCAGAACTTTTATATTCTTCTTCATTAAATCAACGTAAGATATTCCGTTTTCGAGCTGTTCTTTTGTTACGTTGTGTCCCGAGTGAAGCTCCATTGCCTTAACCTTTGCGGATTCTGCTATTGAGTCTGCCACCTTGTGATTTGAAAATTCAATGTAAAGCACTACGGGGATTTTCTCTTCAACGACCTTGTCCGTTATTTCTGCAACCATTTTTGCCGAAGGCTCTGCTTCGCTTCCGCAGTCGGAGTATGGAGAAATCCATTCAAGAGAATATTTATCGGCAAAATACCTGAACGGAAATTTATCGCCGAACACCAGAGTTTTTCTCTCTGCATTTTCTGTAACTTCCGAAATTTCTCTGTCAAGATTTTCAAGTTCTTCGGTATATCCGTTAAGATTGTTTTTAAAGTACTCTGCATTTTCGGGAGAGATTTCACAAAGCATATCACAGATGCCCATTGAAATAAGCTTTGCATTTTCGGGAGTTGTCCAGATGTGTTCATCAAACTCCGTGCGACCGCCATGCTGCCCCGAAAGAAGCTCAACATATTCAGATGCAATAAGAATATTCGGTTTATTATCAAGACTATCTAAAATTTCCTCAATCCAGTGCTCGCTGTGACCGCCTACATAAATAAACAAATCACATTCTGAAATCTCCATTATGTCCTTGGGTGTCGGCTCAAAGGAATGGCTTTCGGCGGAAGGCGGAAGAAGCATTGAAACCTCACACTTTTCTCCCGCAATTGTTTTTGCAAAATCATACTGAGGGAAAATTGTTGATATTATTTTAATTTTCCCGTTGTCTTCGGTTTCGGCTGCACCGCAGCCCGTTAATGAAAGCATTAATATAAAAATTAAAACTGTTGCTGTAATTTTTTTCATCATTTTACCTCACAGTTGCTGCAAAGTCCGTACAAAACCGTCTTTGACAAATCAACCTTAAACTTATGTTCTTCTTTAATATGAGAGAATATACATCCTATTTCATCACAGTCAAGATGAGTGATATCTCCGCATTTAACACACTTTAAATGAAAGTGGCTGTCACAGTCGTCTCTTTCGACAAGCTTATAGTAAGCGGCGTTTTTATCATCGGTAAATTTTCTTACTGTTCCATCTTCAAGAAGTCTTTCCACCTGTCGGTAGACAGTTACCCTGCCGATTTTTTCTCCGCTTTTGATAATACCATTGTAAATATCATCAACCTTGAAGCAGCCCTTGTTTTCTTCAAAAAACCGGGCAACAATGTCTTTTTGCTTTGTATTGTAACTTTCTCTCATATTTATCACCAATTTGAAACTGATTTTCAAATTGAATTATAGTGTAAAATAGAATTTTTGTCAAGAAAAAGTAAGGGCGCCCCGTGTGGTCGCCCGTTTTAAATGTTTATCTTAATTTTCTTGAAAGAATTCTTCCTGTTTCATCAAGAACGTAGTTGAAGCTTCCGCGCTTGTAATAGCCGTCTTCGTTATGGTCAGTTGAGGTTACACAAGAGCCGTCTGCCACTCTGAAGATGTATTTATATCCGTCTACTGTTATCATTCCGCTCTGCCATTCGCCGTCGATGTAGTATCTGTATTCTCCGTCTTCGTCAAGAACTATTCCGTTCTTTGCTCCCTGTTCAAAGGAAAGAATATAATCACTCATCTTTGCATTTCCGTCTGAATCTCTTTCTACGGTTATAAGTGTTCCTGTCGGTGAAAAGTCATATATTGCTCCTCCTACCTGTGTTGCATAGCTTGTTATTGCTCCGCCATCTTTTTTGGAGAAGTAATACTTGTAATAACCCGTATCACCTTTAAGGATCTTCCAGCCTGTTAAAGCTTCTCCGTCTGCATAGTGTCTGTACTTTCCGTCGGTATCCTTTGTAACCAGATCGGATTTAAGACATTCATCTTCTGCCTTTGGTTCCTGATAGTATCCTACCCATGCTCCGTCTTCTCCAAGATTATAATAGATACTTCCGATTTTGGTATTACCTGTAAGCAATTTACCGTTCTTTTT
>CAZMHL010000118.1:0-6190 GCA_964566065.1 uncultured Eubacteriales bacterium | reverse complement strand
GAAAATTATGGAAGAAAAAGTTTTGATAAGAGGTATATTTGTGAGGAGTGGTGAAAAAGAAAAGTTGGAGATACTCTTAAAAAATTTAAAATATTTTGCTATTATATATTGGGTGTTAGCTTTGTTCAATATAGTCAGAAATGACGTTTTTATAATACCGTTTTATTTATTTTTTTTCATAAGTATCGGCTGTTTTCTCTGGGCAAGTATTTTGCATAAAAAAGCAAGATTAAATTTTGTGCTTGTTGTAACAAATCAACGAGTGTATGGTGAAGTGAAAAAAGTGAGAACAGAATTATTCTTAAATCAAATAACCGCAGTTGAAATGGGAAAGAAAAAAAGCATTGGAGTTAGAACAGCGGGAGGAATTATATGGTTCCCTTTTTGCGAAAATCAATTGGAAGTATTTAATACGATTTCATCTCTGCTAAGAGAGCAACAGAATAAAAAGAGTGAAACATCTTCAACTGCTGTTAATCAGACAAGCAATGCGGATGAGCTTAAGAAATACAAGGATTTGCTTGACAGCGGAGTAATAACACAGGAAGAATTTGACACAAAGAAAAAGCAACTGCTTGGATTATAAAACAAAAACAAAGCCGACCTTTATGGCCGGCTTTGTACATTTTCTATTAACTATTAACTATTATCTCTTAATCAAATTTACAACGTAAACTCCGTAGGCTGACAAAAGGGGAGTTGCGATATTGTAGATAAGCAGATTGGTTATGTTGTTGATGTAAGAAAGATTAGAATTCAATACACATAAAATAATAAACAAAGCAAAAACGATTAAGGTCCAGATAATCGGTTTCCAGCCTGCTATGTCTGATTTTGGTGTAAAGAAAATAAAGTTTAAAATCAGCATAAGCGGAAGTATGTAGTTTAGTATAACCGTCGGGTAGTCCGGTGCGGTATGATTTAATCCCGAAAATTTAAAGAGTATAAAATTGGTGACAAGTGCTACAATTAAAATCGCCTCAAACTCCGCGTTTTTAAAGTTTGCTTTATATGACCAGCTGAAAATCAAATAAATGAATGAGAGGAGCATATAAAGAACTGCGGCAAAGGACACAAGGTTTGAAAAGTTTGAAAGTCCTTTGATGAATGCCGAAATATCAAGACCGAATTTTTTGTAAAAGGCAAATGCTCCCAGAGCAACAAAAAGTGCTTTAAAAAGTGCGGATGTCTGTTTTATCAGCTTCGCCTTTGCATCAAATAAGATGTAGTCAAGTAAAAGCATAAGAGGGAGCAGACAGTTTAAAATCCACTCAATATTAACATTTCCGCCGATATTTTCGTAGTTCATTATTAAAAGAACAAGAGATAAAAATGCGGAAATCAGTTTCAGCTTTGTAATAATTCCGTCAGGCTTTCCTTTTATGCTCATAATAACATAAAAGAGCATTGCAATTGCCGACAGAGTGTCTGTTATAAGTGCAAAGGAATAAAGAACAATGTCTACCTTTGAAATGTCAAAATTCATTTTGGTAAACAGAGCAAGCAGAAAGAAAAATATGTATGCCAGTCTGTAAACCATTGAGATTGTTTTTTTCATTTACTATACCTCACTTTAATATGTATATAATACCACACACGGAGAAAATTTTCAACATAAAAACAAATTCGGGGTTTACCCGAATTTGCACCAACATTATTAATTATTCATTAAAAAAAGCACCCATAAAGGGTGCTTTTGAATTAATCGTTGCTGTAAGGGAGAAGCGCGATATGTCTTGCTCTCTTAATAGCTTCTGTGAGCTGTCTCTGGTGCTTTGCACATGTACCTGTGATTCTTCTTGGAAGAATTTTAGATCTTTCAGAAACAAATCTCTTAAGTTTCATTGTATCTTTATAGTCAATAAGCTGTACTTTATCCTGACAGAACTGGCAAACCTTTTTCTTAGGTTTTCTCATTCTGATCTTGTCTTTATATTCTTTAACTTCTGACATTTGTTACACCTCCTGTTTAAAATGGTAAATCATCGTCATCAGGCATAATAGCGAAATCGTCATTTGATTCCACCTGAGCCTGGGACGCCATAGTCTGTGCCTGCGGAGCTGTTGTATAGCCCTGCTGTGCACCGGCGTTGTCTCTTTTTCCTTCTGCAAAGAATACTTCATCTGCAACAACTTCTGTCACATAATGTTTTTTACCCTCTGCATCATCCCATGTTCTGGTTTGTAATTTTCCGCAAAGTGCTACAAGCTGACCCTTTGTAAAATATTTTGATACAAACTCTGCTGTAGTTCTCCAAGCGACAATATTGATAAAATCAGTCTGACGCTGTTCTCCTGCTTTTGCATAGTTTCTGTCAACAGCAATAGAGAATGTTGCTACTGCAACGTTTGAAGGAGTGTATCTGAGTTCGGGATCTCTTGTTAATCTGCCCATTAAAACTACTTTATTAAGCATAATAACACCTTACCTTTCTTATTTCTCTTCCTTGTTGATAACAATGTATCTGAGAATTCCGTCTGTAATCTTGAACTGTCTGTTAAGTTCAGCCGGGAATTCAGGAGCAGCTGTAAATTCAACCAAAACATAGTAACCTTCAGTTAAATCGTTGATTGGGTAAGCAAGTCTTCTGTTGCCCCATTCGTCAACCTTTACGATTTCACCTGAAGCGGAAATCAATGATTTGAATTTTTCAGTCAAGGCTGCAATCTGTTCTTCAGTCTTTGTTGAATCAATAATGAATATTGTTTCATACTTGTTAATTTTAACCATTTCTTTACACCTCCCTTTGGACTTTTGACCTGTACCTATAAATACAGGTAAGGATATTGAACATAAATTCAACTATAATATTATAATTGAAATTACATTTTTTGTCAAGACCTGTCACGGTTATTTTTTAACTTCTCTGATATCTTGTTCTTGCAAGAGAACCGAGGTCTTCAATGTGCTCAAGAGCAGTACCTGTACCAAGCGCTACGCAGGAGACAGAGTCGTTTGCAATTTCAACTTTAATTCCTGTTTCTCTCTGGAGAAGCTTGTCAAGACCATAGATAAGCGAACCGCCGCCTGTTAAGATAATACCTCTTGTAGAAATATCGCCGATAAGTTCCGGCGGAGTTCTTTCCATAACAGAGTGAATTGTTTCGCAAATCTGTGAAACGGGTTCTTCCAAAGCTTCAAAGGTTTCTTCAGATGAAATTGTAATTGTCTGGGGAAGACCTGAAATAAGGCTTCTTCCTTTAACGGAGCAGCTTACAACCTGGTCTCTGTAGTAAACGCTTCCAACCTGAATTTTAACTTCTTCGGCTGTTCTTTCACCGATTGCAACGTTGTATTTTTTCTTAACGTATTTAACAATAGCTTCGTCAAATTTGTCGCCGCCAACCTTGATTGATTCGCTTGCAACAATACCGCCAAGGGATATAACTGCAATGTCGGTTGTGCCGCCGCCGATATCAACAACCATAGAGCCATAAGGCTTTTCGATTTCAATACCTGCGCCGATAGCAGCAGCAATAGGTTCTTCAATGATGTGAACCGCTCTCGCACCTGCATGAATTGTTGCATCAATAACAGCTCTCTGTTCAACCTCTGTTACACCGCTTGGCACACAAACGATAACACGCGGCTTAAAGAGCTTTGAAGCATTAACTTTAGAGAGAAAATACTTTAGCATTTTCTCTGTTGTTTCGTAGTCGGAAATAACGCCTTCACGAAGAGGACGGATAGCAACAATATTGCCCGGTGTTCTGCCGAGCATTTCCTGAGCTTCCACACCAACCTTTATAACTTGACCTGTTGTTTTGTCAATTGCAACAACAGAGGGTTCTCTTATTACAATGCCTTTATCTTTAACGTAAACAAGAACCGTTGCGGTTCCGAGGTCAATACCGATGTCAGTTCCGAAGCCAAACATTCTTTTGAAAAAATCTAACATTTGTTTCTTCCTTTCTAAATTTCCGTTTTTTCGTCAACAGTACCTAATATTCTATACTAAAAAGCGAAAAAAATCAAGCTTTTTTAATCTTCACAATATATGGTATATTTGTTAAGAAATCAGTTGATTTTTGGACTACATAATGGTATAATTAAATGAAAATAAAGGAAGTGAAACCTTGAGTATCAAAAAAAATATTTCCGAAATTGAAAAAAATCTTAACGAAAATGTCACTTTGATTGCCGTAAGCAAGTATCACACCGAGGAAGAAATTATGGAAGTTTATAATCTCGGACTTCGTGACTTCGGCGAAAACAAGGTTCAGGATATGGTTAAAAAAATGGAAAACCTGCCAAAGGATATAAGGTGGCACTTAATAGGTCATCTTCAGACCAATAAGGTTAAGTATATCATCGGCAAAACACACCTTATCCACTCGGTTGACTCAATCGACCTTGCAAAGGAAATAAACAAGCGCTCGGGAAAAGAGGGAATTGTTACCGATTGCCTCGTACAGATAAACTCAACGGGAATCGAGGGCAGATTCGGTGTTGATCCTGAAAACGCAGAAAGCTTTCTTGAAGAATTAAAGGAATTTAAGAATATAAAAATAAAAGGCATAATGGGAATGGCTCCCATAACCGACGACGCTACACCTTATTTTACTCTTCTTAAAAACATTTTTGATGATTTGAAAAATAATAATCTCATTGACGGAGACATTCTTTCAATGGGAATGAGTGCAGATTATAAGACAGCGGTTAAATGCGGAAGTACAATGGTAAGAGTAGGTTCGGCATTGTTTCGTTAATATACACGGCGTGCCGAGAACGGCACGTCCTTAAACTGATTTTGTTTGTGCATCTGCACAGAAAGGATAGATTTTTATGAAGTACATAACAATTCTCGGCGACGGAATGGCAGACTGGGATGTGGAAGCACTTGGAGGGAAAACACCTCTTGACGTGGCAAAAAAACCAAATATTGATGCTCTTGCAAAAAAGAGTATCTGCGGTATGGCAAAAACCGTTCCCGACGGAATGAAGCCGGGCTCCGATACTGCAAACCTTTCGGTTATGGGCTACGACCCCACAAAATATTACACAGGGCGTTCACCGCTTGAGGCAGTTTCGGTAGGTGTTAAGCTTGAAGATACCGACATCACTTTCAGAACAAATTTTGTTACCCTTTCCGATGAGGTAAATTATGAAGACAAAACAATGGTTGACTACTCCGCAGGAGAAATTTCAACCAAAGAGGCTGACGAGCTTATAAAAACTCTTAACAATGAGCTTGAAGACGATGTTTACTGCTTCTATACGGGCTTTTCTTACAGACACATTCTTGTGCAGAAAAACGGAAAGCTCACAATGACACTTATTCCGCCTCACGACATTTCAGGCAGAAAAGTAACAGAGTATCTTCCAAGCGGTGAAAACTCTCAGAAGCTTCTTGAGTTTATGAAGAAGAGCCACGAAATTTTAAAGGACCACCCCGTAAATATTGAGAGAAAGAAAAAGGGACTTAACCCTGCAAACAGTATCTGGATATGGGGCGAAGGAAGTAAGGCGGTATTGCCTTCCTTTGAAAGTCTGTACGGCGTTAAAGGCGGTGTTGTTTCTGCTGTTGACCTTATAAAAGGTATTGCGATTTCCGCAGACCTTGAATCTGTCGACGTTGAAGGCGCAACAGGAAATGTTGATACAAACTTTGACGGCAAGGCAGAGGCTGCAATAAAGCTTTTAGAGAATAACGATTTTATCTATGTTCATCTTGAAGCACCCGACGAATGCGGTCACAGAGGCGAGCTTGAAAACAAGGTTCTTTCAATTGAGCTTATTGACGAAAAAATTGTAGGACCTATTCTTTCATATATGGAAAAAACCGGGGAAGATTTCAGAATGATGATAATGCCTGACCATCCAACTCCATTAAAGGTTAAAACCCACGTTATGGACCCCGTTCCTTTCATTATCTACGACAGCAGAAAAGAAGAAAAGGGCGTAGACAAATACTGCGAAAAGGAATGTGCAAAAACGGGTGTTTATGAAGATAAGGCTTGTTTGTTAATGAGTAAATTGATAAAAGAGTGAATGTAAAAAAAGTCCGGACCACAAAAAGTCCGGGTGCTTCAGACCGTCGAAAAAGTCGTTCTGACGCAAGAGAAAAATTTAAAATGCAGTGTTTGGCATGGCTTCTCCTTGAGGAGAGGCTCCGCCGTAGACGGTGGTGAGGCGGAATGATTTTTCGACAAATTGAAACCAATAGTTTAAAACAGAGCCGTTTCTTTC
>CAZMHL010000117.1:0-6250 GCA_964566065.1 uncultured Eubacteriales bacterium | reverse complement strand
ACTTTTATGATTTTCCGTCTTTGCAACTTAAAAGTTGTAATTTCCTACAAATTAAAAAAAGCACACTTATCCCGTTAAAACAAAATAAGTGCACTCCAAAGTCTCCATGCATAATAATTATAGTTCAATTCAAAGGTATTGTCAATACCAATTTTGCATTTACTTTCCTTTTATAGTATTAAATATCTATATAAATTTATATGCCGTCACTGTATCGTATTTTTCACCTTTTCTTAAAATCACACTTGGAAAATGAGAAAATTTCATTGCATTCGGGAATGCCTGAGTTTCAAAACAGATGCCGTGATGTTTGCTGTAAACCACTCCATCTTTGCATACTCTGCCCTCTTCAATCATATTACCTGAATAAATCTGTACACCGTTTAAATCTGTGTACATTTCCATAATGATACCGGTTTTATCACCTTCAAATTCTCCGATTTTTCTGTAGCCTCTTCCTTTAATAACAAAGTTGTGATCAAAACCGCCGAACTTTTTAATCTGTTCATGGTCAGATGCAAACTTTGAACCCATTGCAGCTTTTGTTGTAAAATCAAAAGGAGTGTTTTTTACACTGAGTATTTCTCCCGTTGGGATACACTCATCTGAATTTGGTGTATAAAAGTCGCAGTCAAGCCAAAGTTTATGATTGTCGATAACCCCACTTGCATGTCCGTTGAGATTGAAGTATGCGTGGTTTGTCATATTAAGCACAGTATCTGCATCACTTTCGCCCTCATAATGAATTTTAAGACTATTGTCGTTTGTAAGTGTGTATGTAACTTTTACATTTACAGTTCCCGGGAAACCTTCCTCTCCGTCAGGACTTACAAGTGAAAGAGCAAGTGACGGTTCTTCATTGTCAATCATTTCCGCATCCCAGATTCTCTTGTCAAAACCAACTTTTCCGCCGTGAAGATTGTTTTTACCATCATTGGCATAAAGCTTATATGTTTTTCCGTTAAGTTCAAACATCGAGTCTTCAATACGATTTGAATTTCTGCCAATCAAAGCGCAGAAATACCCCTCATTATTTAAATATTCTTCCATTGTGTCACGTCCGAGCATAACGTCAACATTTTTATAAATCAATTTTCTGATTATTCCGCCGTAATTTAAAATTTCCGCGACTAAACCATTTTTGTTAGAGAGTGTGTATGAATAAACAACGCCGTCTCCGATTTCTCCGAATTTCTGTTTACTGATTGACATAATATCACTCCATATCTTTTTTTGCTTTTTATTATACAACAAGAAATATGAAAATACAATCAAAATCACAAATTTCAGCAAAAAATAAAACACACACCCAATGAGTGTGTGTTCAGTTGGAGCGGAAGACGAGATTCGAACTCGCGACGTTCACCTTGGCAAGGTGACGCTCTACCACTGAGCCACTCCCGCATATCTTTCCAACACGAAATATTATATCACAAAAAATCCGTGTTGTAAAGACCTTTTTGAAAATTATTTTATTTTCCCTCCACCGACCACTATGTCGCCGTCATAAAACACTACCGACTGACCCGGAGTTATTGCTCTTTGCTCTGTTTCGAATTCAACAAGCACATCGCCGTTTTCAAGCGGCGAAATAATTGCCGGTTGTTCTTTCTGCTTATACCTGGTTTTTGCAGCAACTTTCATCGGTCCTGTAAGTTTGTCAACAGAAATAAAATTCACATCGGTCGAAACAAGACTTTTTTTGAAAAGATGCTCTTCATCTCCTACTACCACCTCATTATTTTCGGCATTTTTTGAAACAACGAATTTCGGAACTCCGAACGAAATACCAAGACCTTTCCTCTGTCCTATTGTGTAATGTTCTATTCCTTTATGTCTTGCAACAATAGTCCCGTCGGTATCTGTCATATTCCCCTCTGTAGTTTTCTTTCCCGAATAACGTTCTATAAATCCCACATAATCTCCATCAGGTACAAAGCAGATGTCCTGACTGTCAGGTTTATCGGCATTTACAAGATCTTTCTCCCTTGCCTTTTCTCTGATTTCTTCTTTAGTTAAATCACCAAGAGGTAACAATAGCCTTGAAAGCTGTTCCTGGGAAAGATTATATAACACGTAAGACTGGTCTTTTTTATCATCAGTTGCTTTTTTCAGAATATATCTTCCGGATTTTTCATCAAATTCAACTTTGGCATAATGTCCGGTTGCAATGTATTTAACGCCTATTTCATCAGCTTTTTCAATCATTTTACTGAATTTGATATATTTATTACATTCTATACAAGGGTTAGGCGTTTCTCCGTTTTTGTAACTTTCAATGAACCTTTCAATTACTTTTTCCCGGAAGCAATTTTCCACATTTACGCAGTAATGTTCAAAATCAAGTTTATCTGCAACGGTTTTTGCATCTTCAGAATTTTTTTCCGTACTTTTGCAGCCACAAACTTTTTCCATATCAAACATTTCGAAGGTGATACCTACAACTTCATAACCTTTTTCCTTTAAAACCAGAGCTGTTGAGGAACTGTCTACCCCACCACTCATTCCAACCAGAACTTTAGTCTTCATATTAAGCACCTCTGAAACATTTTACCTTATTTATCAACTTGTGTCAACAAATACACTTTTGAATAATATGTAAAGAAAGGATATGTTTAAATGGCAATTAAAATTTTTATAGACCAGGGACACAACCCCTCGGGTGTTAATTCCGGAGCTGAAGGAAACGGATTAAGGGAACAGGATATTACCTATAATGTAGGAATATATCTTGCAGAATATTTAAACAAAGACCCTCGTTTTGATGCAATAACCTCAAGAAAAACTCCTGATGAAGTACTTGGCACAAACAACACGACCAGTTTAAGAGCAAGAGTTGATATGGCAAACAGCTGGCCGGCAGACTATTTTATAAGCATACATGCAAACGCATCTGTAAATCCGGCTCAAAACGGAAGCGAAGTTTATGTATACAGTGAAAACTCACCTGCTTATGATATGGCATCTGACATACTTGAATCTATTGTTGAAATTGTAGGTATGAGAGATAATCAAGTCCGTATAAACAAAACGCTTTATGTTTTAAGGAAAACGACTATGCCTGCACTCCTGGTGGAGCTTGGATATATAACCAACTATGAAGATGCTATTCAACTACGTGATAATCAAAGGCTTTTTGCATATGCGATATACAGAGGTATTCTTGATTATTTTGATTACGAAGAACTTTAAAAAAAGGCACCCATTTGCCGAATGACTCTCAGGACACTCGGCAAATGGGTGCCTTTTTTATAATTTATCTTATTTCTACTACTTTTAAGGTTGTGATTGTGCCGCTCATTTCAACAGCAGAACCGCCGGTTACAACAAGGATATCTCCCTGTTCAAACATGCCTGTTTCCTTTGCTCTTTGTACAGCAAGATAGAAAAGAACATCAGTGGTATCTGCAAGAGTGTTCATTGTTGGTATAACCCCCCAGCTTAAAGCGAGCTGATTATAAGTTCTTTTACTTGTGGTTGCCGCAATAATCGGGCAGTTTGGTCTGAACTTTGAAATCATTCTTGCAGAATGACCCGTATGAGTAACAGTTACAATTGCTTTTGCTTTTACGTCAATTGCTGTTGTACACGCTGCATGACTTACCGCATCGGTAATTGATTTATTTTTAACATTTTCCTTTAAAAATCTTGTATCATAATGAATAGAGTCTTCTGTTGCAGTGGCAATAGCACTCATTGCTTTAACACTTTCAACTGGGTATTCACCTGCCGCAGTTTCGCCCGAAAGCATTATTGCGCTTGTGCCGTCATAAACTGCATTCGCAACGTCGGAAACTTCTGCTCTTGTAGGTCTGGGATTGTGAACCATCGAGTCAAGCATCTGTGTGGCAGTTATTGCCATTTTACCTGCTGCATAACATTTTTTAATAAGAGTTTTCTGAATCTGCGGAAGCCTTTCAAAAGAAATTTCAACACCAAGATCACCTCTGGCTATCATTATTCCGTTTGCTTCAGCCAGAATTTCATCGGCATTATTTACGCCTTCCTGATTTTCTATTTTGGCAATTATTTTAACTACCTTTTCATTTTTCTCTTCAAAGATTTTCTTGATTTCAAGAATGTCCTCTTTGCATCTTACAAAGGATGCCGCAATAAAGTCAACTCCGTTTTCAATTCCAAAGATTATATCTTCTCTGTCTCTTTTGGTCATATAAGGCATTTCAATGTGTATTCCCGGAAGATTTATACTCTTTTTGTTTGAGAGTTTTCCTCCGTTTACCGCAGTGCAGACAATATCTTTACCGTCAACAGCCTTAACCAAAAGTTCAATAAGCCCATCATCTACAAGTATCCTATCCCCTACTTTAAGATACTCCGAAAGCTTGTCAAAGCTTACCGAAACCTTTTTACTGTCTCCGGTTACATCCTCCGGTGTCAGTATGAATTCCTGCCCCTCTTCAAGAATTATACTTCCTTCCTCAAAAATTCCGATTCTGATTTCAGGTCCTTTCGTGTCAAGAAGAATACCAACAGGAACATTTAGCTCCTCACGCACTCTCTTAACCTCATTTATTCTCTCAAGCTGTTCTTCTCTTGAGCCATGAGAGAAATTGAGCCTTGCCACATTCATCCCGGCTTTTACGAGCTTTTCAACAACGCCCGGTTTGTCGGTACTTGGACCCATTGTACAAATTATTTTTGTCTTTCTCATAAGTACACCTCTTTCAAAGATTATTATACCCCTAATGCAGTTAATTTTCAACATTTTTGGCAAATTTAATATTATGTATTGAAAAAGTGAAAAAAATGTGATATAATTTTAGGGATAAAAGGGAGTAGCTGACGGATTGTTCCGTTACAAATTGCGTCAATACGGCAAGTCCCGCATTTGTATTAAACAGCAAGACTTTTATTGCAATACATTAATGCAATAGAAGTCTTTTTTTATGGCTCTCTATTCTGTATTAATAAGAGAAAAGGAGAATTGAAATGCAGGAATTATTTGAAAATCTGATGTTCATTACATGGCAGCAGGTAGTAATGTGGGTTATTGGCGGAGTTCTTATCTACCTTGCGATCAAGAAGGATATGGAACCAACTCTTCTCTTGCCTATGGGTTTTGGTGCCATTTTGGTTAACCTTCCCAATTCAGGTGCGATTGAAACACTGGAAACCTTATTTAACGCCGGAATTGCCAACGAGCTCTTCCCACTTATTTTATTTATTGGTATCGGTGCAATGATTGACTTCGGTCCGTTGCTTTCAAATCCAAAGCTTATGATTTTCGGTGCGGCGGCACAGTTTGGTATTTTCTTCACACTTTGCCTTGCATCGTTGTTCTTTGACATTAAAGACGCAGCATCTATCGGAATTATCGGTGCAGCAGACGGTCCCACATCAATCGTAGTTGCACAGGCACTTAATTCAAAATATGTTGGTGCCATAATGGTTGCGGCTTATTCTTATATGGCGTTGGTGCCGATTATTCAGCCACCGGTTATTAAGCTTCTTACTACAAAAAAAGAACGTCTTATTAAAATGCCGTATGAACAGAAAAGCGTTTCTAAATTAACAAGAATACTCTTTCCTATAATTATAACTGTTATCGCAGGTATTTTTGCACCTGAATCAGTTTCCCTCGTAGGCTTCCTCATGTTTGGTAATCTTATTCGTGAATGTGGGGTTTTAAATTCACTTTCAGAAACTGCGCAGAAAGTACTTGCAAACCTTATTACCATATTCCTTGGTATTACAATTGCACTTCGTATGCAGGCAAGTGAATTTTTACAGGTAGACACACTTTTAATCTTAGGTCTCGGTCTCTTTGCATTTATTTTCGATACTGCAGGCGGAGTTCTCTTTGCAAAACTTCTTAATCTCTTCTCAAAGAAAAAGATCAACCCGATGATTGGTGCCGCAGGTATTTCAGCATTCCCTATGTCAGGTCGTGTTGTTCACAAAATGGGACTTAAAGAAGACCCAAGCAACTTCCTTTTAATGCACTCAATGGGCGTTAACGTATCAGGTCAGATTGCATCAGTAATTGCAGGCGGACTTATACTTAGCTTTTTCGGTTAACAGAAAGGAGATTTAAACTGATGAATTTGAATTTAAATAATTTATATGAAACACTCCCCTACATGGGAACCGGCATGCTCGGAATATTTGTTGTTATCGGCATAATTATTCTTGTAGTAGCCATACTTAACAAAGTATCAAAATAATAGTACGAAAAGGATGTAAAAAAAGTCCGGAACGCCAAAAGGTCGGAATAAGTATATATAAGGCT
>CAZMHL010000116.1:0-6275 GCA_964566065.1 uncultured Eubacteriales bacterium | reverse complement strand
GTTGCCGTTGGTATAACAGCGTTGATTGCAGTTCAGGTTATTATAAATATTGCCGTTGTAACATCTTCAATGCCGGTTACAGGTATGCCTCTGCCATTTTTCAGCGCAGGCGGTTCATCTCTTTTGTTCGTAATGGCGGCAATGGGCATTTTGCTTAATATTTCAAAAGAAACAGACGAGTAACACAAAACCGTCGTTTGCATACCCTGTAATAGGAGGTGCAAATGATGGGCAGCTTTATAATAGAGGGAGGCAAACCTCTCTTTGGAGAAATAAGTGTTCAGGGAGCAAAAAACTCGGTGCTTCCGATTTTGTCCGCATGCCTTTTAAACAGAGGGAAAACAGTTCTTAAAAATTGTCCCGGTCTTTCCGATGTGGCAGCTGCGGTTGAAATTTTAAAATGCCTTGGATGTACAGTTAAAAGAAATAAAGATTTGATAGAGGTAGACTCATCTCTTGCGGATAAATATGTAATCCCCCATAATCTTATGAATAAAATGCGCTCTTCCGTAATGTTCCTTGGAAGCATACTTGCAAGAAACAAAAAAGCGGTAATTTCGTATCCCGGAGGATGCGATCTTGGTAAACGACCCATTGATTTACATATTAAAGCGTTAAAGGAAATGAATATTGAAATCGAAGAGGAAATGGGCGTTCTTTTCTGTGTAAGCGAAGAAATTAAAGGGAAAGAGATTTATCTTGATTTTCCGAGCGTGGGCGCTACTGAAAATATAATGCTTGCTTCAGTGCTGGGCAGTAGTAAAACCGTAATTTTAAATCCTGCAAAAGAGCCTGAAATTACCGACCTTCAGAATTTTATAAATGCAATGGGCGGAAATGTAAAAGGAAGCGGGACAGACAGAATAGAAATTAACGGAGTACAGGAGCTTCATAATACAGAATATGAAATTATGCCCGACAGAATTGCAAGCGCCACATATCTTTTTGCGGCTCTGGGAACGGGCGGAAATATAAAAATAAACAATTCAGGAAAAGAAAACATAGGTGCGGTATGCGATATTCTTGAAAGTATGGGCGCAAAAATGAGCTACACGGACAGAAGCGTTGAAATATGGGCACCTTCAGATATAAAAGGAATAAGCGCGGAAACTAAGGTTTATCCGGGCTTTCCCACAGATGCACAGCCTTTGCTTACCCCTGTTCTCTGCATTGCAGATGACAGAAGCTACGTAACAGAAAACATATTTTCACAAAGATTTATGCATGCTCCCGAACTTAACAAAATGGGCGCGGATATAAGCGTTGCAGGGAACACAATGATAGTAAATCCCGTCAGAAAGCTTGTGGGAACAAAGGTTTTTGCAAAAGATTTAAGAGGCGGAGCAGCACTTGTTGTTGCAGGTCTTATGGCTGACGGCGTCACAAGAGTGGAAAACACGTCTTATGTGGACCGGGGCTACGAAAGAATAGAGGATATTTTTAATTTTCTTGGAGGAAATGTAAAAAGAACACTATGAAAAAAGAAGAAAATAAAAAAATACTGCATATTGACGACTTGAGAAAAAGTGCGGCTGATATGACGGTAGAAGAAATAAAAGAGAGAAGAGCTCTCAAAAAGCAACAGAAAAAAAAGAAAGGCGCAGTGAAATTTACTGCTTTTCTTATCGTTGTGGCAATTCTTGTTTTAATGCTGACGCCTGTGTTTACCGTTGAATGGTTTGAGGTAACCGGCAACGTGAAAATCTCCGACAGACAGATACTTCAGGCATCGGGGCTTGAAATGGGTGACAATCTTTTCAGATTCAACGTAAAAAAAACAAAAGACAAAATAAGAACAATTACATACATTGACGAAATTAAAATTTTAAGATGGCTTCCGGGCGGCATTAAAATAACCGTGACAGAAAGAGTTCCGGTAGCATCCCTTAAAACTGCATCCGGATATCTTAACACAGACAAAAAGGGAAAGATTATGGAGGCAGTAAAGGAGACAAGCCTTCCGGTTGTTGAAAACATAAAGACAAAAACACTTAAAGTGGGCGATTTTTTAAACAAAGAACAGATTGCACAGATTGAAGAGCTTATGGGAGTTGCCGATATTATAAAGCAGTTTGATATGAATGACAGGCTTACAGAGTTTGGAATTGACAGTAAAGGAAATTACAAATTTGTAATAGACGGTAATAAAAATGTAGTCCTCGGTGAAGAAACAAGACTTGACTATAAGTTGAAAATGCTGAAAACAGTGGTGGACGAGCTTTCCCCTACAGAAGAAGGCGTAATTGATCTTTCAAAAGAGGGACAGGCACTTTATTCCCCATAATTAGTGGTTTGGGTTGCACAACTACACTGTAGGTTGTATTTTTGACAAAAAATGTTCCGGATACCGCTTAACAATGCGGTTTGCAGGGAATATAAAAATTGCAGAATTAGTCAAAATTTTTACAAAAACGTATTTACAATTTAACAATTTTGTAATATAATGATTTTATAATCGCGAAAAAATGGTTAGGAGGATTTAATCATGGCAATGGATTTTGCTGTAGGAAGAGAAAACGTAACTCAGATTAAAGTTATCGGCTGCGGTGGCGGCGGAAATAATGCAATAAATACTATGATTGACGCAGGTATTCAGGGCGTTGAATTTATTGCAATCAATACAGACAAGCAGGCTTTACTTAAATCAAAAGCAAATGTAAAAATACAGATTGGTGAAAAAATCACAAAAGGTCTTGGTGCAGGTGCAAACCCTGAAATCGGACAGAAATCAGCAGAAGAAAGCATTGAGGAAATTACTCAGGCTATCAAAGGTGCTGATATGGTATTCGTAACAGCAGGTATGGGCGGCGGAACAGGTACAGGTTCAGCTCCGATTGTTGCGGCAATTGCAAAAGAAATGGGAATACTTACCGTAGGTGTTGTAACAAAGCCTTTCGGTTTTGAAGGAAGACTCCGTGCAGATAACGCTGTTAAAGGTATTGAAAACCTTAAATCAGCTGTTGATACACTTATTACAATTCCAAACGACAAATTGTTTGAAATTGCACAGAAGAATACACTTCTTACAGATGCATTCGGTGTTGCAAATGACATTTTAAGACAGGGTGTTCAGAGCATTTCCGATATTATTACGGGAAGCGGTCTTATCAACCTTGACTTTGCAGACGTTAAGTCAGTAATGAAGGATTCAGGCTATGCTCACATGGGTGTTGGCGTTGCAAGCGGCGACAACAGAGCAGAAGATGCAGCTCTTGCAGCTATTCAGAGCCCAATCCTTGAAACAACAATCGACGGTGCAAGAGGCGTACTCTTAAGCATTTCAGCCGCAAACCTCGGTATTCTGGAAGTAAGACAGGCAGCAGAACTTATTCAGCAGCATGTTGACCCATCTGCAAATATCATCTTCGGTGCAACTCTTGATGAAACACTTGGCGACGATATTTCAATTACTGTTATTGCAACAGGCTTTGATACAAAATCAGGTATCACTTTCGGCGGAATTTCAGCAAAAACTGAAGAAGCCCCAAAAGCAACAACTTTTGGAAAACCTTCAATCTTTGATGAAATCAGGGCAGAAAGAGGACAGGCTCAGGAAACTGAAGAAGAAGACGGCGGATTTGATATACCACCATTCTTAAAAAGAAGATAGTAAGCAAAAGCACCCTTAAAGGGTGCTTTTTTAGTGAATAATGAATAATGTTAGGAACTCCGTGAGCGGAGTTCCGTTTTTATATAAGAGATAATATGAGCCTCTTGATTTTATAATCCAAGTATATTTTTGTGGTGTCCTATATCAAGCAACAGAATGATGATTCCGTTTTCATATTTCCACAGTATGTGGATGTCCATATTGACACTCATTTCAAAAATATTATCGAGTCCCTGCACCTTTTTTGTACGCAAAGAGGGGTAAAAAGGGTTTTGAATTAATAACTTTAACTTGTTCATAACAAGTTTCTGTTCTTGTTTAGTCAATGATTTCAGATTTTTTTCAAATTCTTTTGTGTATTTTAACTTATACATTGTCTATGTTTATCCCCATATCCGCAAACATATCTTCCACTGTGTCAAAACTTTCCTGTGCCGAAAGTTCGCTTTCAGAGTTTTTTATCAGTTTCGCTATTTTTAATAATTTATCTTTAGGGTATACTATAACAGGACAGAGAAATATTCCCCCGTCTTTTTCAACAATGTCAAATTTATCACCTTCGGAAATTCCTAATTTTTTGATTATTTCTGCCGGTATGGTAATTTGAGAGCGACCTCTGATTTCAGCTAGCATATTCATCTTCCTTTCTCATATTCTGAAATTCTGATTTTCTTACAATTATATTATATGCAATTTTTTTGAAAAAGTCAAGGTTGTTGTATGGTTTTGAATATTTCACGGTGTGATAAATTGTTGACTTGTAAATTGTTATTTGATATAATAGTGGTGCGACACAGGTTAATAGTACCAATTTTAGGGAATGTATTTTTATTCAGGTAAAAATGCAATCTCTGTTTTCGCATTCCTTGGAATTGGGTGAAAACTTGTGTCGCAGCAATCGGAGTAATGCATTTTTCGGTGTGTGGCTTCGGCTGCACACTTTTTTAATTTAGGAGGAAAACAAATGAAAAAAATTGTAAGTTTATTGGTTGCAGCGATAATGATTATTTCTCTTGTGCCGACAGTAATGGCATACGAAACAGCAAAAGTAACATTTGATGGTGCAGAATTGGATTTTGATGTTCCGCCGATGATAATCAACGGCAGAACAATGGTGCCTGTAAGAAAAATTGTGGAAGCAATGGGTGCTGATGTTGCTTATGACGAGAAAACTGAAACAGTTACAACAGAGTTAAACGGCAAGGTTGTAAGACTTGTAATAAATTCAAAAGAAATTGAAATTGACGGAATAAAAAAAGAACTTGATGTGCCGGCTATGGAAATAGACGGAAGAACATTGATTCCGACCCGAGCACTGGCTGAAGCTTACGGTTGTAAGGTTGACTGGGATGGAATAACGTCAACTGTGATTATAAAAAGCCCAGATGAAAAAGAAGGAGTTTCCGGGGATAAACCAAAGGATAATTATGGTGTGACTATTCCTACATATACTGATATAGTAGGTGAACCGCTGAAACTTACAAAGTATAAAAATGCGGGGATTTCTTATTGCTACAATTATACAGGAACAGATGCTTATGCCAAATATGTTGCTCATCTTACTGCAGAGGGATGGACAATAGCAGGTGAAAGCTTTTATAAAAATGATGATCTGTTGACAATAGAATTTGATTTAAGAAATAATTACATTATTGTAACTGTTGAAAATAAGAGCTATGCGCATAATAAACCTTCAAACATACAGCAAGAAGAATACAGTCTTGAGGTAAGTCCTGACTATGATTTAAGCTACGATGGTGAAAGTTTTAAAACAGCTTATTACGGAGTAAATAATCAGGTGTTTGATTTTCAGAGCAGAAAAATTGCATTAAATGTTACAAAAGTTGCATCAGGTGTGGAAGCAAAAAAGATCATTAAGGAACATAATCCAAAGATTACCGATGAAATGATTGACGATTGGACCAGAGTTGCTTTTATTGACGTTGTTTATGTTGCAGATCCTGCGAAAGCAGGCAGAATTGAGATAAAAGAAATGCTTAAAAGAAATAACGTGGCAATGTTTGAAAATGATGATGTTAAAATTTCCAATCTGAACAAAGTCGGTTTTCTTGATGAAACACCTGTCGGAATAAAAAAAGCTTACGTTGCTGAAGGAAAAACAGAAACTGTTTTGATGGACTTTAATCTTGGTGAATATACAACAATGCCCTGCATAAAAATTGTGAAAAACCCAAGAAAAACAGAGGAAGTAAAATATTTGTATCTTAACGAAAAACCTCTTAAACTTGATTATTACTCAGAAGATGAATGCTACGAAAAAACAGGAATACCAAGATATGAAAATATTGTGTTTTCCAAATGTCTTTATGAGAAAAAAATATCAGGTGTAGAAAAAGAGTATCAGTATAGCTATAAGACGGGAAGTATAACACAGTATTTTGAAGCACTTAATAAAGCAGGATATTCTTTGATTTCTGAAAAAACAAAATCCAATAAAACAAACTATGTGTTTGCAAAAATGTCGGGAGTTAAGGGTGAAATTTATATTACGGTAAATTCTGACCGAAATATTATTACAATTCAGGTTCCGACAGTTAAAGTTTGATAAAAAACTTTTACCGGTTGTTCTTAAGAACAACCGGTAGCTTTATTGTATAACGAAAACCACCGGCTAAGCCGGTGGTTCAAAAAAGGCTTTTGCCGT
>CAZMHL010000115.1:0-6275 GCA_964566065.1 uncultured Eubacteriales bacterium | reverse complement strand
ACTACGCCGTTTGTGCTCTCTGCTGCAAAAGCAATTCCTGTAAACATATTTACCAGCATTGCAACCATAAGCACCATAGATAAAATTCTTTTGTTCATAGATTTTCTCCTTTCAATCCCCAAATTCCTGATATATGAGTGTAAAAAAAAGACACATCAAAATAAAGGAATTCTGTTCCTTTGCTTTGATACGTCTCCGTGTCCCTGTATCAATTAAATTGTAACACGATGCATAAGCCTTTGTCAACAGAAAACGTAAGTGTTTTAATGAAGAGAAACTCTCCGACAGAGGAATACAATGTTAAATATATCCGGCTTACAATATTTTCCTGTGCGTTGAATGCGGTTTCGTGAGCAATGGATAAATACATAATGATAAACTGTGAAATTGAAAGCTCACAGCTTCAGTTCTGGTTTATGCTTCTTTTGTCATCAATGTACTTGCTGTATATTCTTGTGAAAAAGAAAAAACAGATGTAAAGGGTTGCCTTACTAATCCTTATATTTATGCAATAAGCTTTCTTCTGTTTCCGGGTGACAGACTTTTGTTTATCGCAAATGCCGGTCCCGACAGTCAGGTAACAGTAATGACCCTGATAAAGCAAAGCTCGGCAATAGTTACCATTGTTGCGGGAAAGGTTATATACAAAGAAAAAATATCCTGTACAAAACCTTTTGCGCAGGAATAATAATTCCGGGAATTGTGCTGTCTGTTATATAAATGATAAAAAATGATAATGCCGACAAAAATGTCGGCATTATCAGAAAGAACCGCTGATGTGAGGAAGCGGTTCTTATGCTTAACTAAAACAATCGTGATGGGGGAGAAAATCTATAAAAAAATTACCATCATTTCAATTTGCTAAAGTAGTTAAGCAAGTGAATTATACATCAAAATGAGCATTTTGTCAATATGAAAATGCATAAAAAGGGATGCTCCGGTAAATTTTAAGGCAAATTACTTGCCTTTTTTTATCCTTTATGGTACTATATTTCGTAAAAGGGAGAGAAAAATATGAAGAAAAAACTAATAATCGGAGCAATCGTAATTCTTTTGGCGGCGCTTATTGTTTTTGCCGCAGTTTACGGAATAAGTTGTCACAAAAGAAAAGTAATTAAAAGCTATGCGGAAACTGTTTCAACATATTTTGAAACGGTAAAAGAGGGCAACAACTTGCTTATGGATGTTGCAGAGCTCTACGCTGCATATTCCGGAGTATTTGCCTTTGAGGAGGCTTCTTATGAGCTTACGGAAGACCTGGGACGTTGCAAAGGGATAAGCTATGATGTGAATAAAGCTTATGAAACCGTAATGACACTGGAAATAAAATACGACGAAATGCAGAAAATCAAAGAAGCTGTTACAACTCATTATGAACAGTACAAAGTTTTTGAAGATAAAATACTTAATGAAACAAAAGCAAATTACGGCGAAGCTTACGAAAGAATTTACAAAGACTGGCAGAAAAAATTTGCTGATGAGCACAATAATTTAAGAAAAGTACTTGCACTGTACAGATAAGTCAGAAAACGCAGAAAAATCTGCGTTTTTTTGTTGAAATTTTTCATAAAAAGGGTTATACTTATAAAGCTGCGTATTTTGAAATAAAGGAGGTAAAATATGGTATTCTCAAGCATAACATTTTTATATTATTTTCTGCCGTTGGTATTGTTGTCATATTTTGCACTTCACAAAAAATGCGGCAACGGAGTTTTATTTATATTCAGTCTTTTGTTTTATGCCTGGGGAGAGCCGGTTTATGTTTTTTTAATGCTCTTTTCAACGGTGTTCAACTATTTTGCAGGTCTTAAAATAGAAAAAGGGACAAAGAAGAAAACAATACTGGTTGTTTCGGTGGTTGTTAATTTCCTCATACTTCTTTATTTTAAATATTTCGGTTTTATAATTTCAATTATAAATTCAATCTTTGGTCTGAAAATTGCGGTAAAAGAACTTGCACTTCCGGTGGGGATATCCTTTTACACATTCCAGGCGGTGTCATATCTTATTGATGTTTACAGAAATGATGCAAAGGCTCAGAAAAACTTTGTGAATTTTGCCTGCTACATTACGTTGTTTCCGCAACTTATCGCAGGTCCGATTGTAAGGTATAATCAGATTGAAGAACAGCTTGATTTTCGCCGTGAAACAACGTTGAAATTCGGAAGCGGAGTTTCAAGATTTGTTGCGGGTCTCTGCAAAAAAGTGCTTATTGCAAATAACATAGGTGCACTGTGGAACAGTGTAAGCACCCTGCCTTTAAATGAACTTTCAACTCTTAATGCCTGGATAGGAATTGTTGCGTTTACTTTGCAGATATACTTTGATTTTTCGGGTTACAGTGATATGGCAATAGGTCTTGGAAAAATGCTTGGATTTACTTTTGATGAAAACTTCAATTATCCCTATATAAGTAAAAGTGTTTCGGAGTTCTGGAGAAGATGGCACATAAGCCTGGGTACCTGGTTTAAGGAATATGTGTACATTCCGCTTGGCGGAAGCAGGGTTAAAAAGGCAAGAATGTTTTTTAACCTTTTTATAGTGTGGATGCTTACGGGACTCTGGCACGGGGCAAGCTACAATTTTGTTTTGTGGGGACTTTACTATGCGGTTTTGCTCATAATCGAAAAGACGTTTCTGCTTAAACTTTTAAAGAAATGTCCGGCAATTGTTGAACATATTTATACAATGCTTATGGTAATTTTCGGTTGGGTGCTTTTTGCCTCGGAAAACCTTGCTTATGCACTTTCATACTTTAAAACAATGTTCGGGTTTTCGCAGGCAGGCTTATGTGACAGCAGATTTTTCTATTCACTGAGTTCTTATGTTTTGGTGCTTGTTTTAGCAATAGCTGGCTGCCTGCCGTATCCGAAAAGGCTTTTTGAAAGCGCGAAGAAAAACCGTCGCTTTAAAATTGCGGTGCCATATATCCTTGCCCTGGGTTTTGTAATCTGCACTGCATATCTGGTTGATTCAACCTTTAACCCGTTTTTATATTTTCGCTTTTAGGAGAAACAACTTTGAAAAACAAGACATACACTTATTCGGCTGTAATTTTAATATTTCTTTTTTTCGTACTGTGTCTTTTTAACGTAATTATTCCATCGGATGATTTTTCGGAAAATGAAAACAGATACCTTGCAGAGTTTCCGGAGATTTCGCTTAAAAGTCTTGCGGACGGAAGCTTTATGTCGGAATTTGACAGCTACGTCTGCGACAGGTTTATATCAAGGGATTTTTTTGTTTCTCTGAAAGCAATACTTGAAAAAGTGTCAATGAAAAAGGAAAACAACGGTGTTCATTTTGGAAAAAACGGACATCTTATTCCTGTATTTCAAAAAGATGATGATGTTTTAAATGAAAACATTGAGGCGGTAAAGAAACTGTCTGAAACAGAAAAGTTCAGATTGACTCTTTGCATTGTTCCTACTGCTTTTGAGGTGAAAAGGAACGAGCTCCCGATGTTTGCATATAATCCGACAGAAAGAAACACAATAGAAAAAATCAACTCATCCTTTGATAAAAATAAAATTAATATTGCAGAGCCTCTTGGTTTGCTTGAAATGAACAAAGATGAATATATTTATTATAGAACCGACCACCATCAGACGGCAAAAGGCGGATATCTTATGTACAGATATCTTTCCGGTGACCTTGGATATACACCTTTTAATGAAAGTGCATTTGATGTTAAAACGGTTTCAAAAAATTTCCTTGGCACATCATGGTCAAAGGCGATGGTTTCAGGCTACGGCCCCGATGAAATACAGATTTATGAGTACAAGGGCAGTAACGAAATAACTGTTGATACGGGTAGCTTGTACGATTATTCAAAACTTGAAACAAAGGATAAATATGCCTTTTTCCTTGGGGGAAATCACGGACTTACACAAATAAAAACCTCTGTTACAAACGGCAGAAAGCTTGCTGTCATAAAGGATTCTTATGCAAATAACGCGGTGCCCTTCCTTGCAAATCATTTTGAAGAAATTTATATGATTGATTTAAGGTATTTCAACGGAGACTTTTTTGAAGAGCTTTATAAATACAGCGTTCACGATATTTTGATTATGTACGGCTCATCCACATTTTCAACAGATGAAAGCCTTTCAAAAATATCCTCAATTATAGACACATCGGAATATCTTGACATAACCGGAGGTCTTGTTAAAAAGAGCGGAGAGGTAAATGATTATTACTTTGAAGATGCGGTGTTTGTGGGGGATTCACTTACAGACGGACTTAAGCTTTATGCAGATACCTTTGGTACATTTTTAAGTAATACGGGTGTAAACATTTCCGACATTTCTTCTGCAATTGCTGCCAACGGAAAAAGCATAACAGAGCAGATTAAGTCTTCGGATGCAGGGAAGTTCTATATAATGCTTGGCATAAATGATAACATCTTTGCAGAGTCACAGATTAACGGATTTATAAGAAAATACGGTTATTTTGTTGATATGATTAAGGAATATCATCCAAAGAGTGTGATTTATATTCAGTCAATGCTTCCTGTTTCGGCAGAGAAAGAAAAAACAAGCAGATTTAAAAATGAACTTATTTACAAGTGCAATGAAGAACTTTTGAACCTTGCTGTTGAAAAGGGCGTTTATTTCCTTAAGGTATACGAGGAGTTTGCAGATGAAAAAGGACACCTGAAGGACGAAATTGCAGTAGACGGAGTTCATTTTAAAACTCCTTATTACACTGACTGGTACAACTACCTTAAAACTCACACTGTTCCTGTTGAAAATAAAAATTATACCGGACAGCAGGTGAAAACACCGGCGTTCAAAGGCGGAGGCAAATACGACCTTGATGCTCTTTGTGATGCGCTTTATGAGGGAGTAGGATTTAAAGACGCTCTTGCTCCTGTCGGAATAAATTCAATCAAGTTTCTTTATGAACTTGAACCGGAAAGTCTGTTAAGCGGACAGGTTAGAGCAGGTGGCGGAAGTACGGCAGAAGAGATTGCAGTGTTTGAGTATGATGTTTCTTTTAAAAACGCCATTGAAAAGAAAATCGACCGACGTATAGAAGCAAAGAGAAAGGCGTATGAAAGCTATATACCGAAAGAAATGGCAAAGCTTAAAAACCCCGTTGTAATAATAAAGGACGATATTGCGGTTCTTTGCATTTCTGATAACAATAAAAAAGCAGAAAAAATCATAAACGATTTTCTGAAAAACCGCTGAAAGGCGGTTTTTGTTGACAAAAAATGATGTTTTATGTATACTGAATCTATCAACATTTATCACGAGGGATGAATTATGTATTCAGAAGAAAGACTTCAGCGAATAATGGATATGCTGAATAAATACAATTACGTAACCGTTAAATATCTTGTAAATGAGCTCCATTACAGCAATGCAACCGTAAACCGCGACCTCAAAGTTCTTGAGGAACGGAAAATGATAAAACGTTCTTACGGCGGTGTGGAGCTTATCAAGAGTGAGGCAATACCTTTTCAGTTCCGCTCTCTTAAAATGAAGCCGGAGAAGAATAAAATTGCCTGCGAGGCGGCAAAGCTGATTAAAAACGGCGATACAATTTTTATTGACGGAAGCACAACAACCCAGTACCTGTGCTCCTACATTGTAAACAGAAAAAATATTACTGTTGTAACAAACAATCTTGCAGTTGTTTCTATTCTTTCATCTTATAATATAAATGTAATCTGCCTTGGCGGAAAGGTGTATGAGGCTCCCAGCGTTTTAAATTCCGATCTTACCGTTGAAAATGCATATAAATACAAGGTTGATAAAATGTTCTTTTCAACAGGAGCATTTTCAGCAGACGGTCAGATTGATTCAAGGGGCGGTTACTACCTTCTTTTAAAAACGATGGCACTTAACGCCAAAAAGCTTTATTATTTAGCCGACCACGCCAAAGCGGACAGAAACATAAAAGAGGTTCTTTTTGATTTTGATAAAATTAATTATGTAATAAGCGACTACAAATTCCCCGAAGGAACTAAAAACAAATATAAAAACACGAAGTTTGTAGAGGTTGACTGAATTAAATTATCTGACCTCATCGGCAGGTCGGTGGGTGGTTTTTGTTGACAATATTATAAGCACGGTATATAATCAGAATAGGAAACAGCCTGACGTAGTGACAGGTCCGGACTCGATTGTCAATAAGACGGATAAGCAGATTGACGGGAAATTTTTCTGTTGCGAGATAACTTAATACAATAGAACTGTCCTCTTGTCACGAGAAATTTATTAAGCTTTAAACAATATTTAAGGAGATGAATGTATGCAAAGAAAAAA
>CAZMHL010000114.1:0-6323 GCA_964566065.1 uncultured Eubacteriales bacterium | reverse complement strand
GCAAACATATTTACCATCATTGCAACTGTCAGTAACACGGCAAAAATTCTTTTACTCATAAATAGTTTCCTTTCTTTGCACCTTTTGCGGTGCTGTTTTTTATTATCTGATGTCAGTTACTATTATGTCATAATTAAATTTCTGCAAGTTACTATGCTGTCATTTACTGAACTGATTCAGCGCAACATTCTTTCCAAAAACATCTCCTTTTAAAGTTATTTATACTAATACATATAGTTAACATTATTCTACCATTATTAAGCAAATGTGTCAAGAGAATTTGTACCATATAATTCCACAATTTTCTCACACAAAAAACACGGGCCCGAAAACCCGTGTTTTTAACAGTTAAGAAAAATTTATTTAATTGTGATACCGTCGATATCTACATCAAAATAAGGTGCACTTCTGAATTCCGATTCATGGAAGTATCCGTCTGAAACAACTTCTGTATCAGGTGTGAATGCATCGTCAGAATCAACGTCAGCCTGATAGCTTTCAAGAGTTTTGCCGCCAACTGTGAATGAAGCTGTGTCGAACACTTTGATTTCACCGTTGATAAGAGCTTCTTTTACTTCATCAAGCTTAGCCTGTGTGCCTTCTGCTGCAACTTTTTCGTTAAGTCCCATAATCTGAACAACGTCTTCTTTAAGTCCGCCGCAGAAGTCCTGTGTGATTTCTGTACCTTCTGCTGCAGCTGTGATAAGATGTTCAAAATATGGCTGCCAGTTGATTTTTGAAGAAATAAGAGCTGTGTTCGGGCCCCATTCTCTTGTGTCAAGGTTGTAAGCTACGTTAGGAATACCTGCTTCTTCACAAGCTTTCGGAGCACCTTCGGAGTCAGCATGCTGGCTGATAAGCACGCAGTTATCTGCGATAAGAGCGTTAGCTGTTTCTTTTTCAGCAGCAATGTCAAACCATGAGTTTGTGAATTTAACATCCATTGTTGCGCTTGGGCAAACCGAACGTGCGCCAAGGAAGAATGATGTGTAACCTGATTTAACTTCAGCGTAAGGATATGCACCTACATAACCCATTTTTGCCTGTTCAGCTGTGATTTCGCCGTTTTCAATCATTTCGTTAAGTTTAAGTCCTGCTGCTACACCTGCAAGGAATCTGCCTTCGTAGATAGAAGCAAATGCATTGTAGTAGTTAGGAAGATTTTCTGTGTGAGCTTTTGTACCTGTAGCGTGTGCGAACACAACTTCAGGGAATTCTTTGGCAGCCTGAATCATAAAGTCTTCATGACCGAAGCTGTCTGCGAATACAACATCGCAACCTGCATCAACAAGTTCTGCAGCTGCTTCGTAACATTCATTTGTTTCAGGAATGTTTGTTTTAATCAAAACCTGTTCATCTGAAAGTCCCAAAGCTTCTGTTGCTGCTTTTGCAGCGTCCAAAAAGTTTTTGTCGTAGGTTGAATTTTCGTCATGAAGGAAAATAAAACCAACTTTAAAGTCTGCGTCAACTTTTGCTTCGCCGCAGCTTGTGAGCATCATACAAGATGCAATCATAAGAACTGCGAGCATTAATGAAATAATTTTTTTCATTAAGTTTACCCTCCTTGCCTTACGGCAGATTTTTTTATGTAAATTAAAATTTACAACTGCTTTCTGAAGCTGAGAGAATCTTCGGTCATTGAATCAACAATTGCAAGAGAGTCAACTCTTATTCCCTTTTCTCTCAACCCGTCGCCTCCGCCCTGGAAGCCTTTTTCTATGGCAATTGCACAGCCTATCAGCTCCGCTCCTGCCTGATTTAAAATATCCATAAGTCCGCACAAAGCATTTCCTTTTGCAAGAAAATCATCAATAATGAGAACCTTATCTTCACTGTTCAAAAAGTTTTTGCTTACAACGGCATCATAAACATTCTGCTTTGTGAAAGAAGTAACCGTTGAAGAATAAACCTCTTCAGAAATGTTACTTGCTTTGCTTTTTTTCGCAAAAACTACGGGAACCTTCATAAAATACGCCGCAGCAAATGCAATCGGCACTCCGGAGGTTTCAATGGTAAGAATCTTATTTACAGGCTTGTCCTTGTAAAGCTCTGCTATTTCCTTTCCCATTTCCATAAGGAATCCAACGTCAAGCTGATGGTTTAAAAAGCAGTCTACCTTCAATATATTTCCCGGAAGAACCTTGCCTTCCTTCAGTATTTTTTCTTCTAAAGCCCTGATATTTACCACTCCCGAATAAGCACGTAGAAAGATTGTCACAGGACAAAACGGGCAAATTTACCCGCATTGCACAGGCACATACTTTCACGAAAAAAGTATAGCATACCGCTATTTAAAAGTCAACAAAATTCTTCCTTTATTTCAGGAATCTGACATATCCCACAACAGGCATCGGGGTATCGTTTCCTCTCATCGCTCTGAATATACCTATAAGCGACAGTGCAAGGAAAAAGAGATGAAGCATATCATATATAAATTTTGCAACGCCCAGCATTTTGCCCGCAAAAAACATCTGTGCCATAATATATGCAAACTCGCTGAGCAGGTTAAGCAGACCTATTGCCATTGCCTGATTGATATGCACCTTTGATTTTTCATAATCACCGAAAATGAGGGCAATCACCCATCCGGGTGCAGAAAAATAACATATTATGTCCGTTACCTTTTTGTTAAAAATTTTAAGCATCTTTTTTTCTTCCTTTCATAAAACTGTACAAAACACCGAATGCGGCAAAAAAGCCAAGATATCCGCAGACGGGATATATAAACGAAATAAGCTGTGAAAAGCCCACTCTTCCAAGGAGAAAACCACCTGCGCATATTATCAGCGTCACGGGTATTTCCTTTATGTCCGGAAGCTTCGTTTTCAAGTATACAACCGTTGCAACAATGCAGGAAAGCGACGCGGAAAACATTGCAAGAAGCAATAAAATTCCGTAAACTGTCCCAAGTTCCCGGTTAAGTGCCGAGGAAATAAAAAGCATAGGCAGCTCTTCAGCGCAGCTTTCTTTAAACACGCTCATTGATGCAACTATCCCAAAGGAAATTGCAAGCAAAAGCACGCATCCGAGAAGTATTCCCCAAAAGCCTTTGCGGGTGCTTTTGACTTTCACTCCCACAGGGGCAAGAATTGCAATTGAGCAGAAAAAGTTATAGGAAACAAACACCACCGCCGACACAAGCCAGTTTTTAAGCAGAGGGTTCTCCGGCTGTACGCCGTCGGACACAAAGGAAAAATCTCCGTTTTTCATACAAATCAGTGAAATTGCCGTTGTGAAGACAACAAGCAAAGGCACCACAAAAGAAAAAACTTTCGTCATTCCTTTAACTCCGCTTAATGCGAAAATTGTACACAAAACACAGAAAATCAGCACAGCAACAGTTTCATTGATTTTCGTAAGCTGATTTACAAGAGTCCCCGCTCCTGCCGACATTATTACAAATATACCAAACATAAAAAGGCTTTCAAAAAAGCCGAAAAAGCCTCTTAACGCTTTATTTTCTTTTATTACTATTATTTTGTCAGCTTCGTATATACCCGTGTTTTTGGCAACCGCCACTACCGCAAAGCCTAAAATCAGCTGAAGCAGAAAGGACACGAAAAGCCCGGAGTAGCCGTATGTACCGAAAGAACCGAAAAACTGATAAAGCTCCTGTCCCGAAACATATCCTGCACCGAGAAAACAACCTGCATATACAAAAGCAACTTTTAAAATTTCTTTCATAAATAAAAACCTCACAGAAAGTTTATCACACTTTGCGAGGTTTTTCAATATTTTATATGTTTTTAAGCTGTTTTATATCACGGGCTTCTTCATTGTAATTTTCAATATAATCAAGCATTTCGTCAATGTCCGTAAAAGCTTTATAAAGGTTAAGGGATTCTTCTCTCATAAAATTGCCCTTAACGGTTTTTCCAAGCATTGCGAGCATTTCATCATAATACCCTTTTATGTTGAAAATTGCAATAGGCTTATTGTGTCTTCCAAGCTGCTTGAGAGTAAAAATTTCAAAAAATTCTTCGTATGTTCCGATTCCTCCGGGTGTCATTATGAAAGCATCGGATTTATTTTCCATTATCTGCTTTCTTTCTCTCATAGTCTCAGTGTAAATAAATTCACTGCATTCTTCAAACAAAACACCGTCAACCTTGAAAAACGCAGGAGCAACACCGATTATTTCTCCTTTGCCTTCTCTTACTCCTCTTGCCGCAGCGCCCATAAGTCCGCAGGCTCCGCCTCCGAAAACAAGACCGGTTTTTCTTTCAGCCATTTTCTTGCCAAGCTCTTCGGTTTTTTCTATATACTCTCTGTCAATAAGGTCGCTTGACGATCCGTATACACAAATTCTCATCAATTACCATCCTTTCGGTTAATTCTATGCAGAGTGTGCAAAAATTATCTTCTTTTTTCAGGGCCGATGCTGAAAGTTGAAATGAGCAAAAACAAAGTAAACGGGAACATTACTGATACAATAAGCTGTACAAGAAATGCCAAAAATCCCCAAAGCTTTACTTTTATTACATCAACAGCCAGAACAACAAGTTCAATAACACCGCTTACCGTCCAGAGTATTGTTCTCAGTTCGGGCTTGAAAATACCCACAAGAAAAATCACAACAGCCGCAAATGAAACAATTGTACACGGCCACATTCTGAAATTCTTTTTTTCTTCAAAAAACTCAAAGCCTTTTGACATTGCAAGAATATCAATTATAAACGAAAGCAGAACCGCAGGTCCTACCGCCCAGCTCATTATCTGTAAAATATCCATCTTGTTACTCCTTTTTATGTATTTTAAAAAGTATAACATTTTTTTCAGAAATAATCAACATTAATTGCGCATATAATTTTATTGGTGATAATTATGAGCAAACTTAAAACATATGCAAAAAACATTTTAATTGCACTCGCCGCAGGTTTTCTGTCCTCTCTGCTTACAAGAGGAGATATAGAAAGCTTCAATTCACTTATAAAGCCTCCCCTTACACCGCCCGATATTGTGTTCCCCGTCGTGTGGGCAATACTTTACACGTTAATGGGAACAGGGCTTTCAATGGTACAGCTTTCGGGAGCACCCGCAAGAATAGTAAACAAAGCCGCATTTAACTATTACATTCAGCTGTTTTTCAACTTTTTCTGGTCAATATGGTTCTTTAAATTCCAGCTGCTGCTCTTCTCTTTCATATGGCTTGTAATTATGCTTTTCTTTATAGTTTTAATGACAATAAACTTTTACAAAGCAAGCAAAACCGCCGCATTCCTCCAGATACCCTATATCCTCTGGGTAACCTTTGCCGGATACCTTAACTTTATGTATTTTTTGCTGAACTAAAAGTCCAAGGGAATAGGAAAAAATGATTCGGAACGAACAAACCGGGCAAAAGTAAGGTTTACCTTGCTTTTGGAAGCCCGAAGCTGTACGATGGCACAGCGAGTCAGGCGAGATTTGTTCGTAGCCAAAAGATCTAAAAAACAAAGAAAGCTCTCAGATTTGAGAGTTTTCTGCATTCAGTTATAAATACTATAAGTTTTATATAGCCTTATATATACTTATTCCGGCCTTTTGGCGTTCCGGTCTTTTTACATTCTTTATTCTTTAATTTCATTCTATCGCAAGATTGAAGTACAAATCCTTCGTGTCGAAATTACCCCTTAAAGCTCCGAATTTTACTGTTCGTTTTAAATCTTTGCCGAGATATTCAAGAATTCTTCCCTCATCGGCAATTAAGATTTCTTCACCTTTTTTGTAGGCTTTTGCATAAGAAAGAATATATTCAATTACGTTTCTGTCCCACTCAATAAACCTGTCAAGATGCTTTGCTCTTAAATAGTAATACTCTTTTGCGGAGCATTCCTCAAATCCATCTGTGCTTATATCTTTGTAATCGGGAATGTAAAGAGGCTTTGTGTAGCCGTATCTTGCATAGAAATCAAAAAGCGATTCCTCCGACGGCTTCAAAAATGTGAAATCGAAATCAAAGTTTCTGCTTATATAGTTAAGAATTTTACCGCAGCGTCCCTGATTTCTGTACTTTTCATTTGTTGCAACCGCATAGACATAGCCACCCTTTTGTTCCCCGGATTTCACCTTAATTACCGTTGCCATTGACAGCACTCTGCCGAATTTTACATCAACAACCGTATTTTTCAAAGGACAGATTTTTGCGTAAAATTCATACACGTCTTTTTTTGTTCCCCCGAAGGTTTTTACCCACAGCTTTGCAATCTGACGTTTGTACCTTATATCTGCTCTTTTAATCATTCGTTAACCCCCCTTTTTCCTACCGTAAGCCGAGGAGAACCTAACTCCATAAGCCTTAAACTTGTTAAATTTTTATCCTTAAGTCTTGTCGTCCTCGCAAG